>JAEYUE010000216.1 GCA_023433655.1 Pseudomonadota bacterium
GGTACGGCAGATCCGCGGTCTGTTCGTGCTTCATCGCTCTCCCCTTCGCGTCCATCCTTGGAACAGGGCGGCGACCGGCTCAAGGGGCCGCTTTCGATCCGGGCGGGGCGACCATGGAGCATGGGAGGCGAGATAGCGCAGATATTCACACACACGAGAGCGAACGTTGACAAGCGCCCGTGCTCGTGTCCTCCTCCGTGCAAGCGCGGACATCACGATCGGCGCATTGGGAGGGTATGAGATGAGGGCGATACTGCTCGCGTCCGCCTGCGTGATCGCGCAGGCGGCGGTGATGGCGCCGGTTCAGGCCCGGGCGCAGGACCAACAGGCCGCAGACCAGCGGGATCAGCAGGAACGGCGAGCCGAGACGCTCGAGGAGGTGATCGTCACCGCCACCCGGCGCGAGGAACGCCTGCAGGACGTGCCTGTCAGCATCACAACCCTGTCACAGGAAGAGCTGAACGAGCGGGGCATCGTAAACTACGACGGCCTCGCCACGGCGACGCCGGGCGTGGTGCTCAACCGGGCCTCGGCCAACTTCAACAATTTCACGGCCCGGGGCATCGCCACCAACGGTTACGGCGCCAACCTGCAAAGCACCGTCGCCATCTATCTCGACGAACTGCCCATCTCCTCGAACGGCAATTCGACCATCCTCGATCCCACGCTCTATGACGTGGAGCGGATCGAATTCCTTCGCGGTCCGCAGGGGACGCTGTTCGGCTCGGGCTCCCTCGCCGGGGCCCTGCGGATCCTGACGCACGACCCGGATCCGAACCGCTTCGACGCCTCCGCCCTGGTCGACCTCGGCGTGATGAACGAGGGCGGCCTTCGCCAGCGCTACAACGCCATGGTCAACGTGCCGTTGGTGGAGGATCAGCTGGCCCTTCGGGTGGTCGGCTTCTCGCGCAACGAGGAAGGCTGGGTCGACAACATCGGCACCGGCATCGAGAACGCCAACACCCTGGTCCAGTACGGCGGCCGCGCCATCCTGCAATGGGAGCCGACGGACCGGTTCTCGGCGCGGCTGACCTACTCGCGCGAGATCAGCAATCCGCACGACGCCTCGATGACCAATCCGACGCTCGGGACCTTCGTCCGGCGCACCGACCGGCCCGACCTCTTCCAGAGCGACATGGCCAACTACAATGCGACCCTGGAATACCAGTTCGACGGCGCGCGGCTGACCAGCTCGACCACCCAGTCCGATTACACCGGCCTGTTCTATGTGGATCTGGCGGGCACCTACGCCCAGGCCTTCCCCTTCGCCCTCGACGCCGACGCCTGGGACGACACCTTCGTCCAGGAACTGCGCCTGGTCTCGGATGCCGGCGGTCGCTTCGACTGGTCGCTGGGCGGCTTCTATCACCGCAAGCGCCGGGACGTGGATTACAACTACCGTTCCAGCGAGGCCTTCCTCGCCGCCCAGGGCTTCACCGGCCTGCCCGACGAGTACTACCTGCGCTTCGGCTCGCACTTCATCAGCCACGAGATCGCGGCCTTCGGCCAGCTGACCTGGCGCTTCAATCCGGACCTCTGGGTGACCGGCGGCCTGCGCTACGGCTCCACTGACGCCCAGGGCTTCACCGAGGACGGCGGCTACAACTCGGACTACCTGACCCGGGCCTATATCGCGACGATCCTTGGCTTCCCCAACCCGGGACCGCTGACCATCACGCCGGTGCCCGCGGCGGTCGGCGTCAAGGCGAAGGAGGAAGGTCCGTCCTACCGCCTCAGCCTGTCATGGCGGCCCGTGCCGGCGGTGACCACCTACGCGGCGGTCTCCACCGGTTTCCGCCCGCCCATCGTCAACGCCCGCGCCGGCGCCGTCAGCACCCTCGACCCCACCGACATCGTCATCCCGTACGGGGCGACCTCCGACGAGCTGATCAACTACGAGGTCGGGGTCAAAGGGCGCTTCTTCGACGGCCGGCTGTTCGCCGACGCCGCCCTGTACTGGATCGACTGGAACGACATCCAGGTCCAGGCCAACCGCGTCTCCGACTCCGTGCAGTTCGCCACCAACATCGGCGGCGCCACCAGCAAGGGCCTTGAGCTCTCGTTGACCGCCCTGCCCGCCGACGGATGGACCGTGGCCCTGACGGGAGCCTGGAACCACTCCGAGGTCGACGACCTGACCGCCCAGGAGGCCGCTATCTCAGGCGCCGTGCTGGGGGCGCAGCTGGCCGGTCCGGAGTTCTCGGGCTCATTGCGGGTCAACTATGAGTGGGAACCTACGCCGGGCGTGACGGGCAACGCCTCGATCGCGGTTTCGCACGTGGGCGACTTCCCGAACGCCTTCCCCAACACGCCCGGCCGGCCCCTCGTGCCGCTGCCGACGTTCGACTACACCGACAAGTACACCTTCGTGAACGCCAACCTGGCCTTCGCCTTCGACCAGTTCACCGTGGGGGCCTATGTCGAGAACCTCTTCGACGACGACTCGGTCAACTATGTGCACCCCGAGGCCTTCCTCGACAGCCGCTACGGCCGGGTTCGTCCCCGGACCGTCGGCGTGCGCATCGGCTACGAGTACTGATCGATGACCATGGCGTCTCCCGCTCCCGTCCCGGCCCCGCAGGGGGG
>JAEYUE010000055.1 GCA_023433655.1 Pseudomonadota bacterium
TGGGCCGGCAGAACCCGCAGATAGCGCTTGAGGAAGAAGTCCCCGCCCGACATCCGGCCCGCGGCCACGGACGCCCCGTAGACCCGCATCAGCACATAGCCGCTGTCGATCAGGAAGAAGTTGGTCAACAGGAAGCCGCCCCGCTCAAACACCGGGTGCCAGCTCTCTGCCATGACCACGGGCCCCGCGCCCTGGAAGTGGTGCAGGATGATCAGCCCGGCCACGATGAAACGCAGAGCGTCCAGCCAGCCCCCCCTGACGATGGGAACTGTCTCATTCCGGGTCGAAATCGGTGTCCAGGCCATCGGAAAAGCCTCCTCCGAGGCGAATTCCGCAAGGACCGGGCCGCTCAGGCCGTCGAAACCGCCTGCGCCGCCGTCGCCGCCGGGGCCTGCGCGAGCACCCTGCGAATCTGGGCCGCCAGTTCGGCCCGCTCATAGGGTTTCTCGATCAGGGCGAACTCGTGCGAATGCCCCTGCGCCGTCTCGCCCAGGTAGCCCGAGGTCAGCAGCACCTTCAGGTCCGGCCGCAGGGCCTGGGCCCGTCGCGCCAGCTCGATCCCGTTCAGCCCGCCCGGCATGACCACGTCCGAGAACAGCAGGTCGTAGCCCTGGTCGCCCTGCAGGCGGTGCAGGGCCCCGATGGCGTCGGCCGCCACCTCGCACCGGTAGCCCAGGCCGTTCAGCATATCGAGGCAGACGCTCAGCACGGCGGGGTCGTCCTCGACGATCAGGATGCGCTCGGACCCGGTCTCGACCTCCGCCGGCCGCACGGGGGCGGCCGCGTGCGCCGGCGCCTCCGTGGTCAGGGGCAGGGTCAGGGTGAAGGCCGCGCCCTCGCCCGGCCGGCTGTCCACCTCGACGTGGCCGCCCGACTGGGCGACGAAGCCGTAGACCTGGGACAGGCCCAGACCCGAACCGCGGCCGATGTCCTTGGTCGTGTAGAAGGGCTCGAAGACTCGTTCCACCACTTCGGCGCTCATCCCCGCGCCCGTGTCCGAGACGCGGATTTCCGCGCATTCGGCGCCGTCCCGGGACGTGCGACGGCTGCGGATGGTCAGCTCCCCTTCGTTATCCATCGCGTCGCGGGCGTTGACTGCGAGGTTGAGCAGGGCCGTCTCCAGATGGGTCGGATCGACCATGGCATGCAGCGGCGCGGCGCCTAGCTCCAGCCGGATGGCCACCCCGTCGCCCACCGCCTGTTTCATCAGCGGCAGGAAGTTGCGGATCAGACCATTCAGGTCGACGACGGTCGGGTTCAACTGCTGGCGACGCGAGAAGGCGAGCAGCTGCCGCGTCAGGGTCTGGCCCTTGTCCGCCGCGGCGCGGATGGCCGCCAGGTGCTTGACCAGGCTGGGCTGCTCGTCGATCCGCCGCAGCAGGATGTCGGCGTTGCCCAGCACCACCGTCAGAAGGTTGTTGAAATCGTGGGCCACCCCGCCCGTCAGCTGGCCGACCGCTTCCATCTTGCGGGCCTGGGTCAGCTGTTCTTCCAGATGCCGCCGCTCGGTGACGTCCAGCAAGGTGCCGAGGATTTGCGCCTCGCCCTCCTCGTCGATGCTCCATACGCCCTGATCCAGGAAGGTCCGGTACGTCCCGTCGGCGCACATCCAGCGGTATTCGCAGGCGTAGGATCCCGTCTCCGCCGCCTTCATCAGGCAGTCAGCAACCCCTTCGACATCGTCCGGATGGATGCGCCCGAGCCCGATCTCGGGCTCGTCCACGAACCGCTGCGGTTCGAAGCCGGTCAGCGGGGTGATGCTGTCGCTCACGAACCGCGCGGCGAACGGATGTACGCTGGTCCGGGCGGTGAACACCACAGGCAGCGACTTCAGGATGGCGTCCTGACGCTCGCGGGTGGTCCTCAGCGCCAGTTCCGCCGCCAGCTTCTCCTCGCTGATGCGGGCGTTCTCCTCGAGCAGGGCCGACCGCTCCTCGCCCTGACGTCGCACCTCGAGGGTCTTCAGGTGCAGATCGGCGAGGATCGAGACTTTCGAACGCAGGATGAAGGGGTCGACCGGCTTGAACACCACGTCGACCGCCCCGACCGAATAGGCCTGGAAGATGTGGGCCTCGTCACGGAACACGGCCGTGACGAAGACGATCGGCGTATCCCGCGTGCGGGGATGCTCGCGGATCAGCCGCGCCGTCTCGTAGCCGTCCATGCCCGGCATGTGCAGGTCCAGCAGGATGACCGCGAACTCCTGCGCCAGCAGCAGGCGCAATGCTTCCTCGCCGGAGCGGGCGACGACCAGTTCGTGACCCAGCACCTCGAGCGCCTCGGAGGCGGCGAAGGCGTTGCGTTCGTCGTCGTCGACGATCAGCACGCGCGCCTTTAGGGGGGGCGCGGACGAAGGGCGGCGGGCCTGACCCATCAGGCGTCTACCGGCACGCGCGCGGCCGGCGCCTCGGCCAGCCGCTGGGCGTCGGTTCGCTGGATGGACACCCGCATCACGGAGATCAGATAGTCGATGTCGACCGGCTTGGAGACGTAGTCGGAGGCTCCGGCCTGGATGCATTTGCTGCGGTCGCCCTTCATCGCCTTGGCGGTGACGGCGACGACCGGCAGATCGGCGAAGCGGGCGATCGAGCGGATCTCGCGGATCGTCTCGTAGCCGTCCATGTCGGGCATCATGATGTCGACCAGGACGATGTCGATGTCCGGATGCTGGCGCAGCAGCTCCAGTCCCGCGCGGCCGCTTTCGGCGTAGTGAAGGTCGACGCCGAACTCCTCCAGCGCGCTGGCCATGGAGAAGATGTTGCGGATGTCGTCATCGATCACCAGGGCCGTCCGTCCGGTCAGGATAGCGTCCTCCTTGCGGGTCTGGGCCAGGGTCAGCCTGGCCTTCTCCGACAGGCGTTCGGTCGGTGCGTGCAGGAGCAGGGTGGCCTGTTCGAGCAACTGTTCGGGGGTGCGCGCCAGGCGGGCCTGGCCGCTGAACACCGCCAGCCGCAGGCGGCGTTCGTCCTCGGCCGCCAGGGGCCCGGCCGCATAGACCAGCACCGTCCGGTCCGCGCTCCTGATGTAGTCCAGCACGTCTGGAAGCGGCGTCGCTCCGGCCTCGATCACCAAGCCGTCGCCGGGCCGCATCTTCGCCTTGGACAGGGTCTTCAGGCTGTCGACGCGGCTCACGGAGCGGAAGGCCGTCTTCAGGCCTCCGGCCGTCGGGCCGGCCGGACCGACGAAGATCAATCGACGGTCGGCCGCCGACATGAAGGCCCGCACCTCGTCGAGCTTGGCGATCATCCCCTCGCGGTCGACCGGCTTCGCGGTGAATCCGAAGGCGCCCATGGCGAGGCCCAGCGAAGCCTGGTCGTCACCCGAAATGACGTGCACGGGGATATGCCGCGTCTCGGGCGTCCGCTTGAGGAGATCGAGCAGCGCCAGGCCGTCCATATCCGGCAGGCCCACGTCGAGGATGATCGCCTCCGGCGTGTAGCGCCGCGCCAACGAGGCGACCGAGGCGCCTTGCTGGGTGATGATCCCCTTGAAGCCGTTTTCGTGGACGAGGGCGAGCAGGATGGAGGCGAAGCGCGGATCGTCCTCGACGATCAGGATCACGGGCTCGCCGGCCGTCAGCCCGTCGCGGTCGTCGCTGACCGTCTCGACGGCCTCGGCCTCCTCCTCGACCGGCAGGCTGCGCACGTTCACGGCCGGGACGCCGTCACGGCCGGCCGGCCCCGTCGCCACCGGGCTCGGGCTGAAGTTCAGCGGCAGGTAGAGGGTGAAGGTCGAGCCCTTCTCCGGTTCGCTCTCGACCTTCAGTTCGCCGCCGAGGGTGCGGGTGATCTCGCGGCTGATCGACAGGCCCAGACCGGTGCCGCCGTATTTGCGGCTGGTCGTGCCGTCCGCCTGCTGGAAGGCTTCGAAGATGATCCTCTGCTTGTCCTCGGGGATGCCGATGCCGCTGTCGGTGACCGAGAAGGCCAGCACCTGTCCGGCCGTATTCAGGTGGTCGTTGCCGGGGCTCCAGCCGCCGTCGACGCGTCGGACCGCCAGCCGCACCTCGCCCTGGGCGGTGAACTTGAAGGCGTTGGACAGCAGGTTCTTGATGATCTGCTGCAACCGCTTGTCGTCGGTGTACATCGCCGCGGGCAGGGCGGGGTCGAGATCGATCCGGAAGTCCAGCTTCTTGTCCTGGGCGATCTGGGCGAAGGTCCGCTCCATCTGGTCGCGCAGGGAATCGAAGCGCGTCTCGCCGATGTCGAGCGTGACGGTGCCGGACTCGATCTTCGACAGGTCGAGGATGTCGTTGATCAGTCCCAGCAGGTCCGAGCCCGCCGCGTGGATGTTCTTGGCGAACTCCACCTGCTTGCCGGTCAGGTTGCCCTGGGTATTCTCGCTGAGCATCTTGGACAGGATCAGCAGGCTGTTCAGCGGCGTGCGCAGTTCGTGGCTCATGTTGGCCAGGAACTCGGACTTGTACTTCGAGGTCAGGGCCAGCTGCTCCGCCTTCTCCTCGAGCGCGAAGCGGGCCTGTTCGACCTCGATGTTCTTGGCCTCGACCTGCTTGTTCTGGGCGGACAGAAGGACGGCCTTCTCCTCGAGTTCGGCGTTGGACTGCTGCAGCTCCTCCTGCTTGGCGCGCAGCAACTCCTCGGACTGACGCAGGCTGGCGGCCTGCTGCTCCAGCCGGTCGTTGGTGGTCTTGAGCTCTTCCTGCTGCGCCTGCAGTTCGGCGGTCAGCAGCTGCGACTGGCTGAGCAGGCCTTCGGTGCGCATGTTGGCGGCGATGGTGTTCAGCACGATGCCGATCGATTCCATCAGCTGGCTCAGGAACGACTGGTGGGTCTCGGAGAACTCGCCGAAGGTGGCCAGTTCGATCACCGCCTTGACCTCGCCCTCGAACAGGGCGGGCAGGATGATGATGTTCAGCGGCGCCGCTCCACCGAGGCCCGACCCGATCTGAACGTAGTCCTTCGGCACATTGGTCAGCAGGATGCGCTCCTTCTCCTTGGCGCACTGCCCGATCAGGCTCTGGCCGAGGCGGAAGGTCGGCGACAGCTGTTCGCGCTCGGTCGAGGCGTAGGCCGCGGCCAGCACCAGCACGGTCTCGTCGTCGGAGTCCTTGTCGGCCACGTAGAAGACGGCGTGCTGGGCGTTGATCAGCGGCGCCAGTTCCGACAGCACCATGTTGGACACCGTGGCCAGGTCGCGCTCGCCCTGCAGCATGCGGGTGAAGCGGGCGAGGTTGGTCTTCAGCCAGTCCTGTTCGGTGTTCTTGAGAGTCTGATCCTTCAGGTTGCGGATCATCTCGTTGATGTTGTCCTTCAGCGCCGCGACCTCGCCCGAGGCCTCGACGGTGATGGACCGCGTCAGGTCGCCCTTGGTCACAGCGGTGGAGACTTCGGCGATGGCGCGCACC
>JAEYUE010000065.1 GCA_023433655.1 Pseudomonadota bacterium
GATCGCGTTCCAGCTGGCCTCGAAGGTGGGTTCGCGCCCGTCGAGGATCTGCTTCAGGTTGGCCGAGATGGCCGAGACCATGCTCTCGATCATGAAGCCGGTCTTCGGCACGCCGACCGGGACCGGCGTCGGCCCGGTGGGCGGGATGGCGATGCAGACCCCGAGGGCGAAGATGTCGGGCCAGGTCGGATTGCGCTGGTGCTTGTCGACGAGCACGAAGCCGCGCGGATTGGTCAGCCCCTCGACACCGTGGACCGCCTCGACGCCGCGGAAGGCGGGAAGCATCATGGAATAGGCGAACGGCAGGTCATGATCCTTCACGGCGCTCCCGTCCGGGCCGACCTCCTCCACGTGCATCATACCGTCGTCGACGCTCTTCACTCGCGCGTTGGTGATCCATTTGATGTGCCGCTGGCGCATTTCGCTTTCCAGAAGACCCTTGGTGTCGCCAACGCCGTCGAGGCCGAGGTGGCCGATGTAGGGCTCGGAGGTGACGAAGGTCATCGGGACGCGGTCGCGGATCCGGCGGCGACGCAGCTCGGTGTCCAGGATCATGGCGAACTCGTAGGCGGGCCCGAAGCAGGACGCGCCCTGGACGGCGCCGACCACGATGGGGCCCGGGTTCTGCACGAAGGCGTCGAAGGCCCCGGCGGCATGCACCGCGTGGTCGACGTGGCAGACCGACACCGTATGTCCGTCGGGCCCGAGTCCCGGAATCTCGTCGAAGGCCAGATCGGGTCCGGTGGCGATGACCAGATAGTCGTAGTGCAGGGCGCGGCCGTCGCCGAGATCGAGGCCTTTTTCATGCGGCCGGATGCGGCTGACGCCGGCGTCGATGAACTCCACGCCCTTGCGCTTCATCACCTCCGGGAGGCTGACCTCGATGGCCTCGCGCTTGCGCCAGTGGACCGCGACCCATGGGTTCGAGGGGGTGAAGTGAAAGGTGTCGCCCTTCGACACGAGGACGATCCGGGCCTGATCGCGGAGCGCATGACGGATTTCGTAGGCGGCGATGGTTCCGCCCAGTCCCGCTCCGATGATGACGATGGTCGGTTTGCTCATCCGTCGGCTCCTTCTGATGCCTCATCCTGCCCACCCGCCGGCGTAGCGCCTTGATCCCGGTCAAGGCCGTCGGTCGCCGGCGAAGGGAAAATGAGGGGCTTGCGAGAACATTAGCAGTATCTAATATTAGAGCAAGCTAATACAGGGATGTTCTCCATGAAGCTCCACGCCGGCCTTCCTGCGGCTCTCGTCATCCTGCTGGCGGCTTGCAGCCAGGTCCCGGAGGCGCCGACGCCCGCCCCGGTCCGGGGTGAGCGACTGGTCGTCGCGGAGGTCCTGGTCGACGCGATCAAGCCGGCTTCGGCGGTCGTCGCATCGCGGGATCTGGCGGAGGCCCGGTCCCGCATCCCCGGCACTCTCGTCGAACTGAATGTCCGTGAGGGCGACGTGGTCCGTCGGGGTCAGGTCATCGGGGTCGTGGCCGACGACCGTCTCGCGCTCGAGACCTCCGCCGTCGGCGCCGAGGTGGCGGCGGCGGAAGCCGAGGCGGTGCGCGCGCGCGCCGATCTGGCGCGGGCCCAGACCCTCTTCGACCGCGGTTTCTACGCCCAGGCGGGACTCGATCGGGCCCGCGCCGCCTCCCGCGCCGCAGACGCCCAGGTCCGGGCCGTGCGCGCGCGTCGCTCCGCCAGCGCCGAGACCGCCGCCCAGGGACGCATCCTCGCCCCGGCCTCGGGCCGCGTGCTGACCGCCGACGTCCCGGTCGGTTCGGTCGTCGGCGCGGGTCAGTCGGTCGCGACCATCACCGCCGGGCCGCTGGTCCTGCGTCTGGAGCTTCCGGAGGCGCAGGGGCGGAACCTGAGGGTGGGCCAATTGGTCCGCGTCTCTTCCGAGGACCTTCCCGGCGTCAGCACGGGAACCGTCGCCCAGATCTATCCGGCCGCCACCGCCGGGCGCACCATGGCCGACCTCGCCGTCGAGGGCCTGTCCAGCGATCGGGTCGGGCAGCATGTCGTGGTGCAGGTTCCTGTCGGCGAGCGGCGCGCCCTGGCCCTGCCGCGCCGGTTCGTCGCCACCCGATACGGCATCGACTTCGTCCGCACCGTGGACCGCGCCGGCCGCGTCAGCGAAGCGCCGGTCCAGCTCGGCGAGCCTCTGGCGGGCGACGGTGTCGAGGTGCTCTCGGGGCTGAAGTCCGGAGACGTCGCCCTCGCCCCCGCCCGCGCCGCCACGCCGGAGCGCGCCCGATGAACCTCGGCCTTTCCGGGCGGCTGACCCGCGCCACGCTCCACTGGCCGCTGACGCCGCTGATCCTGCTGGCGGCGATCGCCGTCGGGCTGATGGCGGTGTTCTCGATCCCACGGGAGGAAGAGCCGCAGATCAGCGTGCCGATGGTCGACATCATGGTCGCGGCGCCGGGCCTCGGCGCCGCCGACGCCACCGAGCTGGCGGCCAAGCCCCTCGAGGCCATCGTGCGCAGCATCGACGGCGTCGAGCACGTCTATACCCAGGTGCAGGACGACCAGGTCATGGTCACCGCCCGCTTCGTCGTCGGCTCCGATCCCGACGACGCGGCCGTCCGCGTGCACGAGAAGGTGCGCGCCAACTTCGGCTCCATTCCCGTTGGGGTGTCCGAGCCGCAGATCGTCACCCGCGGCATCAACGACGTCCCCGCCGTGGTGCTGACCCTGACCCCGCGCGCCGACGTCGCCGCGCGGTGGAGCGACCAGGCCCTGTACGACATCGCCGCCCGGCTGCGGACCGAGGTCGGCAAGGTGGAGGACGTCGGCCTGACCTTCATCGTCGGCGGGCGGCCGTCGGAGATCCGCGTCGAGCCCGACCCGGCCCGCATGGCGGCGCGCGGCGTGGCGCTGTCGTCCGTGCTCGAAACCGTCGCCCAGGCCAATCGCAGCTTCCCGGCCGGGTCCGTCCGCGAGCAGGGCCAGGCCCTGGCGCTGCGCTCCGGCGAACGGCTGGCGCAGCCGGAGGACGCGGCCCTGCTGACGGTGACCTCGATCAATGGCGAGCCCGTCTATCTGCGCGACGTGGCGACGGTGGTCCAGGCGCCGCGCGAGGACCAGGCCCGCGCCGCCCACTACGCCCGCACCGGCGACGGCTGGAGCCGGACGCCGGCCGTCAGCCTGGCCGTGGCCAAGCGCCAGGGCGCCAATGCCGTAGTGGTCTCGCACGCCGTCCTCGAGCGCGTCGAGGCGCTCAAGGGCTCGCTGATCCCGGACGGCCTCGAGGTCGTGGTCACCCGCGACTACGGGGAGACGGCGAACGAAAAGGCCAACGAACTCCTGATGCACCTCGGCCTGGCCACCGTCTCGATCGTGCTGCTGATCGGCTTCGCCATCGGCTGGCGCGAGGCCGGCGTCACGGCGGTGGTCATTCCGACGACCATCCTGCTGACCCTCTTCGCGTCCAACCTGATGGGCTACACCATCAACCGGGTCAGCCTGTTCGCCCTGATCTTCTCCATCGGCATCCTCGTCGACGACGCCATCGTCATGATCGAGAACATCGCCCGCCACTGGGCCATGAACGACGGCCGGCCGCGGGCGCAGGCGGTGGTGGAGGCGGTGGCCGAGGTCGGCAATCCCACCATCGTCGCCACCCTGACGGTCGTCGCCGCCCTGCTTCCGATGCTGTTCGTCTCGGGCCTGATGGGACCCTACATGGCCCCGATCCCGGTCAACGCCTCGGCGGCCATGGTGTTTTCCTTCTTCGTTGCCGTGGTCATCGCGCCGTGGCTGATGATCCGCTTCGCCCGAAAGACCCTCGCCGCCGGGCACGGGCACGAGCACGGCGAAGGGTGGCTGGGCCGTCTCTACCGCAAGGCCGCCACGCCGGTGATCCGCTCGCGCCGCAGCGCCTGGACCTTCCTGATCGCGGTCGGCCTCGCCACCCTGCTGGCCATGTCGATGTTCGGCTTCCGGGCCGTGCCGGTGAAGCTGCTGCCCTTCGACAACAAGTCCGAGCTGCAGGTCGTGCTCGACATGCCGGAGGGGACCAGCCTGGAGACCACGGAGCGCACCCTGGCCGGAGCGGCGGCCGTGGCCGGCGCCCTGCCGGAGGTGGAGTCGCTGGAGAGCTACGCCGGGACGGCGACGCCGTTCAATTTCAATGGCCTGGTGCGACACTACTTCCTGCGCAGCGGAGCTGAGCAGGGCGATCTCGCCGTCAAGCTGGCGCACAAGGAGCACCGCAATCGCAGCAGCCACGACATCGCGCTGGACCTGCGCCGCCGCCTCGCCGACCTGCCGCTGCCGGCCGGGGCGTCGATCAAGGTGGTCGAGGCGCCGCCGGGGCCACCGGTGCTGGCCACCCTGCTGGCCGAGGTCTACGGGCCGGACGCCGCAACCCGTCGGGCGGTGGCCGCCGAGATCGAGACGCTGTTCCGGGCCCAGTCGTCGGTGGTCGACGTCGACAACAGCTATGGCGTACGCCGGCCGGTGCTGCGGTTGATCCCCGACCGCGAGAAGATCGAGCGCTTCGGCCTGTCCGAGCGCGAAGTGAACGACACCATCGCCGCCGTCATGGGCGGGCAGGTGCTGGGCTACGCCGCCCGCAATGACGAGCGAACGCCCGTCGAAATCGCCGTCCGCCTGCCGCAGTCGGCGCGGACATGGACCGGACAGCTGGCGACCTTGCCGGTGGCCATGACGACGATCGACGGCGGGCGCCGGCTGGTCGAACTGG
>JAEYUE010000159.1 GCA_023433655.1 Pseudomonadota bacterium
GGATAGGCCGCCGCCAGTTCGCCGGCCACGGTGGCCCCGCCTGAAACCCTACGACATCGGCGCGGGCGATCCCCATTTCGTCGAGCACCGCCAGAGCGTCCTCCGCCAGGGTTGTCAGATGATACGCCAGGGGGGGGGGCTCTCCGGTCGCGAGAGCTCCGAATATCGCCGGCCAGTCCGGCGGACCGGCCTCGGTATGGTGAGTGGAGCAACCGACGTCCCGCGCGTCGTAGACGATGGGCCGCAGGCCTTGCGCCTGCATCGCGTCGATCAGGGCGTCCGGCCACTGCGTCATCTGCTGGTCGGTACCTCCGACCAGGAGGACCGGACGTCCGTCTGCAGGCCCGAGATCGCGATAGGCCAGACGGGCGTCCCGCACCGACACCCGACTGGACGTTTCAGCCGCACAGACTTCCGCCGCCATGGCGACGATCGGCCCCTCGGCTGCCGGAGAGACGGCAAGGGTGAGAGAAAAAAAGGCGTCGGCCAGCATCGCCGTCTCCATCTGTGTGTTGCATAGTGTGTATCGCACACTTAAAGGGGAGGCAACCCTTTCGGGGGCTCGCCTGTCTCCGAGCAGCCGACGGGCGTGGAGGCTATGGTGTGGACAAGAGAGGGTTCCGAGGTGAGGCTTCTTTCCCAACGGGTGATCCTGCGCGACCTGACGCCTGCCGATGAAGCGGCTTTCGTCGCCTATCAAATGGATCGGCGGTACCTCGCTCTGTACGATCTCCCCCCTGACGAAGCCGGCCCTCGCGCCCTGTTCGACCGCTTCCTCAGGTGGCAGACCGAACAGCCCCGCCTGAACCTGCAGTTGGGGGTCTTCGACGCCCGAACCTCGCGGCTCTGCGGCTGCGCCGGTCTCCGGCGCATTGTAGACAGATCCGATACCGCGGAGCTGGGCATCGAGCTGGCGCCGGCCGATTGGGGCCGCTACCGGATAGCCCTCGATACGGCGATCTGCCTCGTCGACCATGGATTCCGCGAACTCGGGCTCGACGCCATCGTCGGAACTACAGCGAGCGGAAACCGTCGGGTGGAGAAACTGGCGAGCCGGTTCGGCGCGACCCTCTCGGGTCGCCGAACCGGACCCGATTGGATGCGCGCCAGAGGGTGGGAGGAGGTCGACTGGATCCTGCCCCGGGACGCGTGGCGGGGACGCCAGGTCAAGCAGGACGCTCTCTTCCAACGCCGGGCGGCCATCGCCGGAACCGGGCGCGGGCGCAGCCCTTGAAGGCGTGGCGCCGCGTCTCCATCAGGGCGCCGGTTCCCCAAGGCCCCTCCTGCGGAGCCGGCCAGAAGCAATCCGCATGGCGATCTCAAAGGGGCCTCGCCCCGGCGGCGCAATCGTTCAAGACCGCGATCATCCTCCCACCGCATATCGCACCGGAACTCCCATGCCCGGATTCCGAAGAGCGGGCCCTTACCAGAGAACCCAGATGCTCGAACGATACAGACACACTCGAAGAGCCCCGCTCGTCGCCGCCATCGTCCTGGGGCTGACGTTTACGATGACCGCCCCTGCCGCCGTCGCGCAGACGGCGGCGGTCGAGAGCCCCGTGGTGATCGGACGGTCCTTCGCCCTCACGACCAGCATCATGGACGGCCCTCGCGAACTCAACGTCTGGCTTCCCCCCGGCTATGAAGATAGCGACGCTCGCTATCCGGTGCTCTACCTGCTCGACGGCGGTCAGGCGCAGGACTTCCATCATATCTCGGGCCTGGCCCAACTGGGGACCGTCAACGGCGCCACGCGTGACGTCATCGTGGTGGGAATCGCCTCGGTCGACCGGCGCAACGAACTGGCCCTGCCGACACGGGATCCAGACCTCATCGAACTATACCCGACCCAAGGGCAGTCCGACCGGTTTCGCCGGTTCGTCGCCGAGGAAGTCCTGCCGTTCATCGAGGGACGGTTGCGCACCAGCGGCGAGAACGTCCTGATGGGCGAGTCGCTCGCCGGCCTGTTCGTGGTCGAAACATTCCTCAAGGAGCCCCGGCTGTTCGACGCCTATGTCGCCGTCAGTCCCAGCCTCTGGTGGGACGGGGGCGACCTCGCGCGCCAGGCGGAAGCGCACCTGCGGGCCCATCCGGACACGCCCCGCAGCCTCATGCTGACGATCGCCGGCGAAGGCGGGGAGATGCAGGCGGCGATGGACGATCTGGTGGCGGGATTGCGCCGCCACGCATCCCCCAGCCTGGCCTGGAGCTATCGCCCGCGCCCCGAGGAGAGTCACGCCACAACCTACCATGGCGCTGCGCTTGATGCCTTCCGGGAGCTCTTCGCGGTGCCAGACGACCAGTGACGGTCCCTTTGCAAAACTGCGCCACGGCCGCTTTCCGCCGCGCTCCTCCGAATCCAACCTTCCGCGGACGGCCCGACCCCCTTTCCATGAATCTGAGGTTCGGACATCCGAATCGTTCCGGGTGCGCCATTTTCTTCAACCTGATCAATAAGTTTTGCGAGGCCCAGCGTTCACTTGGGCGGTGAGAACTATTTTGGGGCATATGGGGCACACGACGTCTCCGTCTGTGCGCCCGCTTTCGCCCCGTTTCATATCGTTGCGTCGTAGTGGATCGGCGGTCGCCCATGGCATTCGGCTCGCATCTGCCGCGTCCTGGTCCGAACGACGGACTCCCCGGCGCACAGATCTTTGGTCGCCAGCCGGGTTTGACGCCGCCCGCTCCTCCGATCTCAGCGCGCGGCCGTCACGCAGAGCACTTCACATGGTTGGCCATCGCCAGTGTCGTCCAGGGACCCCATTCCGCAGCGCCGCAGATAGAGGTGCGCTTCCGCACACGAGGTCATCGGCGGCAGAAGCGGACACTGGTGATGCACGCGCGCCCATACTCCGTACGCTCCGACGCTGTAGTACCAGCCCTGATTCACCCCCGCGTCGGCGATCTGCCGGCCTGGATGATCCACGACATGATCGCCCAAGGCGGCGAATCCGTCGCAGTCCTGACGCTCGAACGGGCTGCTTATCGACGGCGAGCTGAGTTGGCCGGAGAGTGGGGTCTGGCCGCACCGGCGTCGCCGGTTCGTGGCGTGGATCCAGAATCAACCCAAATTAGCAGAGCGGGCAGGCGTGCCTGAACATCTGGCGGCGCGAGCGCCACTCGATCGCCCTGACGATCGTGGAGGGGCTCGTCGGGAGGACCGACCGGCCGAGAGGGAAGCCTGATCACACGCCTCTCGGCGCCCGAGCCAGGCGGAGAAGTTCCCGGCAATATCGCGGAGCTAGACAAGTCCAGGGGAGGGGGCCCGCACCCACCCGAACGTGGCCCACGACCTGCATATCTTGACAGCGCAGGCGCAGCGACCGGTGCAAGCTCACCGATCCGGAGCGGCCTGCTGCGGCGCCGCTGCACCCCTAGGGGCCGAAAAAACGGCGCCACCACTGACGCCAGGAGACGGCACGTGATCACCGGACTTGTTCTCGCCCTGACCTGCCCGGCCTTTCTGGAGCTCCGTGCGATCGAGCAGCGGGAGGCGGCCCAGAGGCTCGTCGATGGGATACCAGAGCCGGCGGCATTCGTGGTGCTCGGGGCCGGTGTCGAGCAACCGTATGGTGTCGCCTCCGGCGAGGCCGATCCAGTATCGGGCCGGCCGCTTTCGCCGGAAACACCCGTGCGCATCGCCTCGAACACCAAGACCTTCGTCGCGGCGACCTTGCTCAGGATGTACGAGCGCGGAGAGATTGATCTCGACGCCTCCATCGTCGAACTGGCCGATCCGGACCATCTCGCAATCCTCCGACGGGACGGATATCGCGTCGAAAACATCACGATCCGACATCTTCTGAGCCATAGCGCCGGCATCTACGATCAGGGCTCGGACCCCCGGTTCATCCCCGCCGTCCTTGCGAACCCCGCCCGGCGCTGGTCCCGCGCCGAGTTGCTGGCTCTGGCGACGGAATACGGAGATCCGCTTTCGGAACCCGGCTCCGCCTACGCCTATTCCGACGCGGGCTACATTCTCCTCGGCGGCATCGTCGAAAGACAGTCAGGTCTGCCGCTGGCGGCGGCGGTTCGACTGCTGCTGGATTTCGAGAAGATCGGCCTTGCCTCCGCCTGGTGGGAATCGATCGAACGCCCCCCGGCCGAAGCTGAACCCCGGGCCCGCCAGTTCCTTCGCGGCGTGGATGGCACGGACGTTGATCCGTCCTATGACCTGTACGGGGGAGGAGGATTGGTCATGTCCGCCCGGGACCTGGCGACGTTCATGGCGGCCCTTATGGAGGGACGGGTGTTCGATCGTCCGGAGACGCTCGCCCTCATGCTCGAGGCCGGCCCCCATCAGGGGTCGGACCGTTACCGGATGGGTCTGCAGGCCAAGGTCTATGACGGAGTCACCATCTACTACCATAGCGGATTCTGGGGCACAGGCGTCTACTACAACCCAGTCAATCGCCGGGCCGCCGCCGGCGTAACGACCGAGCAGTTGGCGTTCAGACAGGACGTCGTGCCTGTGATCGAGACCATGCTTGGGCTCACGCCTTCCGACGGCTCATGCCGCGAGCCGCCCGCGGGCTGACCGTCCGGCAGCCCCCCGCAGCCCCTTACCTCAAGCCGGATCGCACAGCTCCCCTCTGGGACGGTCTGATCAAGGCGAGCGCTCGCCGGCCGCCCAGGCCGAGACGCGATGGACCACCCGGTATCGGAGAGGGCCGCCCTCCGGGTCAGCCGCAGGGGCGATCGGCCGCCCAATGCAGGACGAACTCGGTTTCGAGAGCGTCTTCCCCGCCCGCACCACCGAGTAGCCGTGCCCGCCCACGTCGATGGAGGGGATGTAAGGCGAGGGATCCGGATTGCTCAGCGACCCGCCCCGTTCAAGGTTTCCGGTGCGGACGTACTCGAGTGCGGTCTGCACGCCATGCTTCATGGTGAGACTCAATCGGACGCGCGCGTCCTGGATATCCCGGTCGCCCGGTAGGTCGTGCCGTAGCCCCCGAGGTCGGTCGGCACATGGAAGTCCCCGATCCAGCGGGTTTTCAGCACACTGCCGATGCCAACGATCGTCCGGCCCCTCCGCGTGGCGACCTCGTCCGGGTACTTCACCACATAGATGAGATCGCCGAGGTGAAGGACGACGTCTAGGTCATGCCCCGGGGCCGGCCTTCTCGCTCCCATCGCATTGTCGGTAGGCGTTCTGGAACCCTTCGTTGATGTTCTGACACGAAGCGAAGGCGATTCGTACGGTCCGCGGGTCCACGGGAGCCGGGGCCCTCCGGGTCGGGCCCACCCGACTGCCGCGAAGCCCCATCCGACCCTCCGAAGTCATGCGGTCGTGGTCCCTCCCGGATCACTCCGACTATGCCAAAGTCGGACTCCCGGACCGCCACCTGAAGAAGATGACAGAGCCGCCCGCCCGCCGATGCTAGAGTGGGAAAGGCGTTCATCGACCGGAAAAAGCCCCATGGCGAATGACGAAACTGCATTCGAATTTCCCCGCGACATCGGCAAGGCTGCCCGCCGGGTGCTGGCGCTGAACGGCCTTACCCGTTTCGGCCCGTTGACCTCCGCCAAGGCCTCCGATCTGCTGAATCTGCACGGGATCGGGCCGAAGAGCATCCGCATCCTTCGCGCGGAGCTGGCGGAACGGGGGCAAACGTTCGCCGACGAGCGCGCTTGACCGGCCCCCGCCGGAGACTGTGGCGAAGGGCTGTCGCGGATTGGACGGTCAGCGCCGCCGCCACATGAAAATTGCAATCGAGGAGGGTGACGTGACGGCGAGCGGCGGAAGAGGCGGTTTTGATTTCCTTCACGGTGACTGGACGGTCCGACACAGGCGGCTGGACCGCTGGGGCTGTGGAAGCCGGCAATGGACCGAATCGGAAGGCGCCGCGCAGACACGGCCGCTCCTGGGTGGACTCTGCAATGTCGAGGAACACTGGATCAGCGGGCGGCCCTGCGGCGTCGCCTTGCGCAGCTTCGATCTCGCGGCCGGGCGCTGGTCCATCTACTGGGTGAACCCGGCGGACGGGCTTCTGGGAGAGCCGGTCCATGGCGGTTTCGACGGCGATCAAGGCTGGTTCGAGGGCGACGACCGGCACGAGGGACGCCCGGTCAAGGTCAGATTCCACTGGCGCCGGATCTCCTCGGACGCCGCAGACTGGACCCAGTTCTTCTCGTTCGACGGCGGCGAAACCTGGGAGGCGAATTGGATCATGGAGTTCCGACGGTTCTCGCCGACCGCCGACATTAAGCGGCGCGCCTGACCCAAGCGAGGCGGCGTGCGCATCAACATACCTGGCCCCCGAACCGGGGGCAGGGCGGACCCTACGCGCCGCGACAGAAATATCCTGACAGCGCGACCCAGCCGTTTGGTCGATTGTCAGCGGGTGCAAAGCGTCCGGATCACTGGCTGTAGAAGGCGGCGACCCTCGGCGCCCGGATTGCAAGACCGGCGCGGGACGACGTTCCCACCCTCCATCACGGCCCGCCGGCCGCTCGATTTCCAGATCGCCTGAGGGCGCCTCCCGTCACCTCAGGCCCGGCCTTCGCGCCGGCTTCCCAGCCGAGGACCGCCGGCGGCCCGCCGTCCAGGAGGTCGAGGCGACCGAGCGGTGCGTCGGCCATACTCCGCGCACGTCTCCGGCAGGTTCAGGAAATCCCGGCGGGCTCGCCGCAGCATCAGGACTCCAACGATGAGAACACTCGTCCTTTCCACCGTCCTCGCCCTCCCTCCGTCTTCCAGCCCTGAGATGAGACCGGCCCGGCGGCCCATCGAGCCGTAGTTTCTGCGTCTGCAGCGGCCGGCGCCCCGCCACGAAGGCGAGCTTCCGGTCATCGAGCCGGGCCCGGATTTCGCCCGGCTCCAGCAGCGGCCGATCGACCGCCGGCCGGGATCCGCCGCGACCCCGCCCCATGACCCCCCGAACATAACCCCTGATCCGATCTCCGTGCTCCGCCCGAGGTAGGCGACGTGTCTTACGAGCGCGTCGGCCCGCACGGTCCCTCTTCCGGCGTGGCGAGGGACCAGCGCCTTCATCTGCGGCGCGCTGACAGGCCCCCCCCCCGGCTGCTCGCCAAGCCGTCCACCTCTCCGCAGCTCACGGTCCAGCTCTCCCGACAGAGACGGTCACGGGTGTTCCGAGGATCCGACAGCATCACTTGTTCCTCCACGCTGGACGGACGGCCACCGGCCGATCCGCTCGGCTCGGGTCCACGCGAGCCTCGGTCCTGATGGGGGGACAGCTCGCCGGGCTCTAATGACCAGATCGCACCGAGACGACGGCTATCAGGGCCGTTAGAGCCTCTGCGAAGGTCATTCGAGCCACCACGCGTGCGACAGGGTAGCTGCGACCTTACTGACTTTCCTGACAGCGGAGGCGGGCATGTCGGCCGAGTGTCCGCTCAGGCGTCGGCCACATTGCGCGGTCGCCTCGCCGAATCCGAACGACTCCAGCCGTCACACAGAAAGTCACAGCATGCGTCAGGTACACGAGAGTCGGGACGGTTCGATCCATCGCCGCACGGTCATGACATCGGCGCTGGCGCTCGTTGGGGCGGCCTACGCCGCTCCCGCCGGCGCCGCACCTGCCAGAAACTCGTCGCTAGCAGATACGGTGGTCAAACAGTCCCTAGCAGATACGGTGGTCAAACATCTGCAGGCCATTCAGTCACGAGACCTGCCCGGCCTTGAATCAACCCTGACGTCCGGCGAGCAGCTCGATCTCTTCCTGCCGAGCGGCGTACATCTGGCGACCCGCCAAGCCTACCTTGAATTGCATCGTGAATGGTTCGCCGACCCTGGCTGGTCATGGAGCTGCACGCCCGTGACCCAAGTTGTTTCGGACGATCTCGCCGTCGTCACGGTACGCAGCCGCTCCGAAACGGCCCGCGACGATCAGCCCCCGGTGGAAGTCAGCGAAACTTGGGTCACTCTAACCTTTCGCCGCGAAACCGGGCGATGGGCCCTTGTCCATGATCAAAACACGCGGATCGCATCAGGCTGACCTGTCACTCGCACTGTGGGGGGAAACGTACGCCTTGCTCAGCCGTCATCCACTCCTCAGCGCCTCACTGGTCCTGGAGCAACTTGCGCAAGAAGTGGTCGAGTTCGCTGACGTCAACAAGGCGTCTCGCATAGCCACCCGCGAGGCGGCCGGCCTCAAAGCGGCGCGCCGGAAAACCCAGTCCTCAGGTCCGCTCCGCCCTTTTCGGACATAAGGATGCGCCGCCTTCCGCGGTGCGCCCGCGCTGACCTGGCCACGGCAGACCTCATCTCCAAGCCGCCATCACCCGCAGGTCGTCGGCATCTTCGGTCGCGCGCGCCTCGGTTCCCATCAGATTCAACGCTCGTCCGGCGAACCTGGCAGCTTGTTCGAAATCGCCTTGGGCGGGCGCATGGATGCCAGACTATGGATTTCGGGCTCCGAGGGTCCGGCAGGGAGTTCGGTGAGAAAACCAGCGAACGGATCAACACCAGCGGCGTTTCGGAGGAGGCCTTGAGTGGGACGCGTCGTCCGCGGCGTTCGGCGTCATGCACCGCTGTGGGCAGACAGCCGCCTCGCCCCTGTCCAGCCCCGGGAGGCGCCGCGGGTCTCAGCGCGAAACTGCGACGGTGTCAGGCCGAAGGCGGAACGAAAGGCGCTGGTGAAATGGCTGTGGCTGGAGAAGCCGAGGTCCAGCGCCAGCGCGGTTATGTCCTCGCAGCCGATGAGACGGCGCAACGCTTCGGCCAGCCGGAGCCTGGTATGATACCGGTAAAGCGGCATGCCCTCCAGCTCGTGGAACAGGGTCGTCAAATAGCTGGCGGTTACTCCGACCTGGGCCGCCGCCTCGCTGAGGGAGATCGGGTGCAGATTCTCCGCAAGGAGCTCCTTGACGTCGCGGATCAGTCGAAGGCGGCGTCCTCCCGCAACGGCGGCCGGTGATGGCGCCGCGTCGAGCATGGTCCTGACAAGCTCGAGCGCGAGTTCTTCACTCCGGCAGGTGTCGCCCTCCGATGCGGCGAGGCAGGCTGACATCTGGGCCTGCGCGGAGAAGGGGCGGGAGAAGCAGCTCTGGTTCCAGACCGCCTGACGGTTTGCGCCCGCTTCCTCCAAAATGTCGGGCGTCGGGGTCACAATGAGGCAGGACATGTCGCCACGGCTGGGGTGTCGGTCGCGGGTTGTGCTCAATCCGGGGATCACAGCCGCGTGGTTCATGTCCACGAGCAATTCCGTGCGTCCGTCCGCAAGCAGGTGCACCCCGTCCAGAGGAAACACGAACTGCGGAAGCGGCGTGTACGAGGCGTCTGTAGGCGCGGCGCCCAGCCCGCGAATCGACAGGACTGCGATTTCGGCGGTCGGTCCGTCGACCACCGTGCGCCGCTCAGTCAGCGTTGCTTTGGGGGTCGAGTGTTCGTCCCTGCGGGAGGTCAGATGCATTGCGTAGATCGTAGAGGGAACGTCGGGTGCATGACTGGCGGGAAATTTCGATCTCGCTGCGGGAGATGCGGATCCGCCTCGCTCGAGACCTTGATCCGCTTAATCATGGTCGAACGGCGGGGAAGCCCGACGCTCCGGCCTGGCGACGGGGCGACCGGAATGCGGGACGCCGGGAAGGGCGCCGCCGGGCAACTGGGAGGGTCTGCCCGGCGGCGCGCGGCGCGCCCGGAGTCGGGGGATGCGCGCACCGCGTTCGTCAACCGATGACTTCGGCGCCCAGGCGCGTCTGCCCGGGCCGCATCGCCTCGACATGGGATTTTCGCTCGATAAAGGCCAGCGGCAGTCCGACGAGGACCACATGAGGGAGAATGGCGAGCGCCATTCCGGTCGCCGACAGATCCGGGTAGAGGGCCGGCCACCGCAAAGGCAACACGATGAGGTACATGACAGCGTAGAGCCCGAGGCCGTAGATGCATCCCGCGAGCCAGGGGCTGAGCCGCCGCACCGCCCGCAGGCGCCCGATCTGGAAATAGACGAGAACCATGACCGTCGTGATTGCGAAGTGAGTCGCCAGACCGGCGGCGGGTCCCAACACGCCCCATTCGCGAGGCGCCGCTGCGAACGGACCTGCGGCCACGCCGAGCAGCAGGCCCTTGATCGTGCCGCCCTTGAGGAGAGCGAGGCCCAACGCGTAGATGATGTCGAGCACGCCGCAGACGGCGATAGCGGTCGCGATCCATTTGGCGCGCATGTTCATCCCCTCCCAAGCTCTCGCAGCACATTCAGACGCTGCGGCAGGTTCAGACGCTGCGGCAGGGGCCGATACCGTCTTGCGGCTGAACGTCGGTATCGATCTGCTCAACGTTCATGACACCGTGGCGCGCGCGTGGCATCTACTGGCGGCGCCGACGACCGGGAGGTGGCATGTCGTCCCTGCTGGTGGAAGAAGTGAGAGAACGCCGCACTGGCTGGACGCCGCAGCGTGACGTGGCGTGGATGACGCTGGTCGTATGGATCGGCTACTACGCCGGACCCACGCTCGCGAACATTCTCGACCGAACCGAGCACGCTTTGAACCTTTCGCTTATGCGGCTGATGGTGGCGGCTTCCGGCATTGGACTCTGCTACCTGATCCACCTCGCCCTGGGCGCGGTTCAAACGCGCCCCCTGAAGGTTCGAATCCCGCTGCTCGTCGGTCTTGGACTGGTCGCGGCCGAAATCTTCGCCTGGGGCAACCTCTTCGCCCTCAACTACGCGCGTGGAGAGCCGACGACCTTCGCCGTGGGCGATCCCGGCCGCGCCCTGCTGTCCGTTTTCCAGGCGACATGGTTCTTCCTTGCCTGGGGCGGGCTCTACTTTGCGCTGGAGTCCAGCGCGGAAGCCAAGGAACGCGAGCGCGCGGCGGCGAGGCTTCAGCATATCGCGCAGGAGTCTAAGCTTCAGGCCCTCTATTCGCAGGTGAACCCGCATTTTCTCTTCAACAGCCTTAACGCTGTCTCCGCCCTCATTCTCGACGGACGGGTGGCCGAGGCCGACCGCATGATCCAGCTCCTCGGCTCCTTTCTGAGGCGAACGCTGGCCATCGATCCGTTGCTCACCGTGACCCTCTCTGAAGAGCTCGCGCTTCAGCGCGACTATCTTCTGATCGAGCAGGTGCGTTTTCCGGACCTGTCGATCGAAGTCGACACGCCGCAGACGCTGGCGATGGCGCGTCTCCCCGCCCTGACCCTTCAGCCGCTGGTCGAGAACGCCGTCAAGCATGGCGTGGCCCGCTCGCCGCCGCCCGGGTTCGTCCGCATAACGGCCGATGCGAGCGGACAGATGTTGCGGATCGTCATCGAGAACAACAGTGCCGCCGGTCCCGACGGCGGAGAGGCCCCCGGAGCAGGTCTGGGGCTCCGCAATCTCAGGGACCGGCTCGTCCAGCATTTCCAGCAAACCTTCTCCCTCGACTACGGTCCGGGCGCCGCCGGGTCCTTTCGAGCCGTCGTCTGCCTGCCGTTGAGGTTCGAATGAGCGCCCCGTTGACCGTTCTGGCGATCGACGACGAGCCGCTGGCCCTTAAGCGTGTCGAGATCATTCTCGGGCAAATCCCGGGTTTCACGCTGATCGGAACGGCGGATGGGTGCGCAGCCGGCCTCGGGGCCGCGCTCGAACTCAAGCCCGACATCCTCCTGCTGGACATCAGGATGCGCGACGGCAGCGGCCTCGATGTCCTGCAGGGTCTGGGGCCCGCCTCTGCGCCGGCCACGATCTTCGTAACGGCCTTCGACACCTTCGCCGTACGCGCCTTCGACCTGAACGCCCTGGACTATGTGCTCAAACCCATCGATCTGCAGCGGCTGAGCGAAGCGCTCGCCCGGGCGCGCGATCGCATCAAGCTGAGGCAAAGCGCGAGCGCGGCGGAGGAGATGCGGCACACGATCGCCGACCTCCGGTCTCAGCTTGCCGAAAACCGATCTGGCAGGGCGGAGCAGGACATGTGGATTCGCACGACGTCCGGCGCACTGACCCGCGTCTCGCTGGAAGACGTGATCTGGATCGCCAGCGAGGACGACTACATCCGCCTCCATCTCAAAGACCGCTCCTACCTGGTCAGACTGTCGATCAAGGCGTTCGAGGCAGGTGTCGCTCCCGGCCGGTTCGTGCGCATTCACCGCCGCACCCTGGTGCGGATTTCAGCGGTCAGGGATGTGTTGCGCGATCGCTCTGGCGCCCGCGTTCGGCTGATGTCCGGCCAGGTGCTGGACTGCGGACGGGTCTATGCCAGATCGCTTGCGGCGCTGTTCAAGCCGGAACGGCTGACCTGAAGGCTTCACGGGCGCGTGGAGCGAGACGTTCAGCCGCCGACGGTGGACATTCAGCCCGCGCCAGCGCGTGCCGGGAGCGCAGACTGCCGCACGGCGGCAGAAATCCGACGCTCATCCACAACGATCCTCCGGATTCGTTCCGAAGCTGCAGGATCCCCGGGCGGCCCTGGGGCCGCGGGTTCGACGCAGCCTGCGGCGGCGGGGCGGGCGATCTCGGCGGCGGGGCGCCGGAGACGGCGCATGCCGCCGCTCGCCGAATGGGCCCCGTAAGCACTGGGCGGCGCACGGTTTGGCTGACATTCTCTGTTGGATCTTCGCGAGAGATTCTGTGAACAACCTTCCCTTTTCAGTGCTTAACCGCCGCCAGGCCGCACTGGGCCTTGCCCTTGTGATCGGCTCGGGCCCCGGTTGCGCGACCACGCCCCGGGGCCGGCATGCAGCGCTGGACCTGTCGGGCCTGGAGGCGAGACATGGAGGGCGGCTCGGCGTGGCGGCCCTCGAGGAGGGGACCGGCCGCACGATCGGATGGCGGGAAGGTGAACGATTCGCCTACTGCTCCACCTTCAAGCTTTTTCTCGCGGCCGCAGTGCTGGAGAGAACCCAGAACGGACTGGACCGGCGGGACCGCCGGATCCCGGTCACGGAGGCCGACATTGTGCCGCATGGACCCGTGACCCACGCAGCGCTCGGCAGGACGCTTACGCTGGAGGAGCTCTGCGCCGCCACGGTGCGGACCAGCGACAACACTGCGGGCAATATTCTTATCCGCGAGCTCGGCGGCCTCTCCGTCTTTCAGCAGTGGTACCGCTCGATCGGCGACACCACCACGCGCGTCGACCGGTGGGAGATCGAGTTGAACACCGCCTTCGCAGGGGATCCGCGCGACACCTGCCTGCCGGAGCAGGCGGTCCGCAACGTCGAGACGATCCGCGCCGGCGGCCGCTGGACCGCGGATACGCTCGCCACACTGACGGGCTGGCTCGAGACCCCCGTCGGCGGCGCCGGCCGGATCGTCGCCGGTACGCCTGACGGCTGGCGGGTGGCGCACAAGACCGGAACGGGTCCCGACGGGCCCGCCAACGACCTCGGCTTCTGCCGTCCGGCCGATGGGGGGCCGGCCGTCCTGGTCGGCGTCTATTTCACCGAATGTCCCGGCCTGACCGCGGATCAGCGCGACGGCGTTCTCGCTGACGCGACCCGGGCGGTGTTCGCAGCGCTGGCGGGCACGGCCGGCCGCTAGCGTCGCCGCCCTCCGCCGCCCGTCGCGGGCCGGTGGCGGCCCCCCGCGCCCGCTCCTGCGGTCGGCGGCGTCCTCAGCTCTCGCATTCTCCGGCGAGTTTCTCTGACGAGGCGCGTCCCCGGACGACCAGCCATAGGAAGAGGTCGAGGGTATGGAGGGTCGCTTCACCGTGGGGCGCCGAAGCGGTGTGCGCGCCGGCTAGTCCCCGCGCATCGCCGCATCAGCCGGGAGGGGCAGGGAAGCTTGGGCGAATGCGTATTTCCAGCCGTCCGGGGTCCTGACGTAGGTGTCGCTGAACCACAGGCGGCGCTCGAAGGGGGCTCCCTCGCGGATTCCCTTGATCCAGAGCCGGGCCGTGACCACGGCCGTGTCGCCCCAGACACGGACGGTCTGGGTGCCGGGGTCCTCGTCCTGCACCTCGTAAACGATGCGTCCGCTGGCGGCCTCGTCGAGGAGCGCCTGCCGCGAAATCTGGGTTCCATTGCCGAGCACGAGGACGAAGTCGGGGTGGAGAATGTCGGCCATGGCCGGAACGTCGCCGAGCTTGACCGCCAGCTGGAAGGCCGTGTCGAGGCGGGCGACCTCATGGCGGTCGGCTTCCGGCGAATGCTGCGACACTGTGTAGGCGACGAGGGCTTCCAGCATCCGAGATCTCCCCTGTGGTGGAGCCCCACTGTGAAAGCCGTGTCGCAGCGGCGCTATCATGATTTCGCACCGCCGCAAGGCCCTGGCTCCGGTTCATGCCGCCGTGGCGGCGGCCGCTGGTGCATTTCAGCAACGCGGGCGCACGAAGCAAAAAACCGAAGAAATCTGACAGCGCGACAGCACCCGACGCGCCCAAGTCGTCCCGGCCCCTGAAGAGGGCTGTTAGTCAGCGTCGGCAGCCAGGCTGGCCGGGGCGCATCGGGAGGACCTCATGATCAATCAACGGCAAAAGCGCCGCCTGCTTCATTCCACCGCGATCTGCGCGGCGACCGCCTTCACCTTGTGGGCGGCGCCCTCCATGGCGCAGGAAGCGCCGCCGGCCGAGGAGCCGCAGGACGCGTCCGAGTTGGGCGAGGTGATCGTCACCGGGTCGCGGCTGCGAAACCAGGACCTGACGGCGAACAGCCCCCTGAAGACGGTGACCCAGGAGGAACTCGTCGGGGCGGCCACGCTCACGGTGGAGACCTTCCTCAACACCCTGCCGCAGGTGGTGCCCTCCGTGTCCACGGCGGCGAACAATCCCGACAACAATGGCGCGGCCAACATCGACCTCCGCGGCCTCGGGCCGAACCGGAACATCGTGCTGATGGACGGCCGGCGCATCGTCGGCTCCGACGAAAACAACACCGTCGACGTCGCCACCATCCCGGCCGCCCTGATCGAGCGGGTCGAGCTCATCAGCGGCGGCGCCTCGGCGGTCTACGGCGCCGACGCCGTCGCGGGCGTGGTCAACTTCATCCTGCGCGATGATTTCGAAGGGGTCGAGTTCGACACCCAGGGCCTCATCGCGGAGCGGGGCGACGCCATCCAGTACGAGGCGTCCCTGACCCTGGGTGGAAACTTCGGCGACGATCGCGGCAACGCCGTCATCAACTTCGTCTACTCGAACCGCGCGGAGATGAGCAAGGCGGACCGGGAATTGACCGGCCAGGCCGGAAGCACCACGTCCTATTTTCCCTCGGGAACCTACAGGACCGCAGGCAACGCCCCGACCCAGGCGGCCGTGGACGCGGTATTCGCACGCTACGGCGTGGCGCCCGGCGCCGTGCCGAGGGCGCCGTCTCTGGGGTTCGGGTTCAATGGAGACGACACCCTCTACGCGCCGGGCGCCCCGGGCGCGCAGTTCGACATGCAGAACTTCCGCCGCGACCCGAGCGAGATAGCGACCAGGTTCGCGCCGGACTTCTTCTCGTACAATTTCGAGCAGGAAAATATCCTGATCATGCCCCTCGAGCGCAAAACGGTCTCGGCCTTCGTGACCTACGAGGTGAATGACAGTGTCACAGCCTACGCAAACGCCCTCTTCTCGAATTACCTCGCGGACACCCAGTCGGCCGCCTCGCCCGCGCCGACGGCCGGCAATCCCCTTTATCCGGGTGCAGGCCTGCTCGAATTCACGATTCCGGTGACGAATCCCTTCATTCCGGCGGACTTGGCGGAGCTTCTGGCGTCCCGCACGGGAGACAACCCTGTTCTGGCGGGGTCCGGAGCGACCGAGGAGTTCGCTTACCGGTTCCGGGCGAGCTCGCTCGGGAAGCGACGCGAGTCCAATGGGATCAACACCTATAACTTCATCACCGGCGTCAAATGGGAGATGGGGTCGGACTGGCTCGGGGACGCCTACATCACGCACGGCCGCTATTTGAACAGCCAGGTCCAGTCCGGCAACCTTCTGGTCCGCAAGTTCGAGCAGCTGCTCGATTCCCCGACCGGCGGCACCGAATTCTGCGCCGGCGGCTTCAACCCCTTCGGTGTTGGCCTGTCCCCGGCGTGCGCCGCCTATGTCGGCATCGTCACCAAGAACCAGACGAGCATCGAGCAGACCAACGCGGTGGTCAGCCTCAACGGCCCGGTCGGGATCGACTTCGGCGCCGGACCGATCAACGCCGCCGTCGGTGCTGAATACCGCACGGTTTCCTACGACTTCCTGCCCGACAGCGCCCTGCAGGGCGGCGAGGTTGCGGGGTTCAACGGTCAGCCTCCTCTTGCCGGCCAGGTCAATTTCGCCGAACTCTTCGGAGAAATGGGCGTCCCCCTTCTCAGGGACCGACCCTTCGCCCAAACCCTCGATCTGACGGTCGGCTACCGCCTCACCGACGCCAAGTACGGGGGCACGGCCCATACCTACAAGGCTGAACTGTCCTGGGTGCCGGTGGATGCGCTCCGCTTCCGGGGCAGCTATCAGCACGCTATCCGCGCGCCTTCGGTCGGCGAGCTTTTCCAGGCTCCCCTGGACGACAACCCGCAGGTCTTCGATCCCTGCAACTCGCGCACGACGGGCGGCGCTCCCAACCCGGCCCGGACGCAGCAGATCCTCGAACTCTGCCGTCTGCAGGGAGCCGCGGTCGGCTTCAACTCCGCCTTCATCGATGCCTATCAGCAGGGGAACGCCCAGGTTAACGCCGTGCAGGTCGGCAACGTCGAGCTGGAGTCGGAAGTCGCGGACACGATCACGATCGGCGCCGTCCTCCGGCCGGCGTTCGACAGCCCGTTCTTCCGGAACGTTTCGGCGTCGGTGGACTACTACAATATCCGGATCGAAGACGTGATCCGGCTGGCGAGCCCAAGCCTTACCGTGAACAACTGCTACAGCGCCGCCACCAACCCGACCTTCTCCCCCGACAATCCCTTCTGCCAGATGTTCCAGCGCGGCGCGGGCGATTTCGCCATCGTCAATCTGCTCGAGCCCCTCAGCAACCAGGGCCTGCTGGAAACCTCCGGCATCGACGCGGCCTTCAACTTCAGCGTCGGCCTGGATGACGTGACCGGGGCCGCATGGGCCGGAACGTTCAACGTCGCATTCGTCGCGACCTACGTTATGGAGTTCCTCGAACAGGAAGGTCCGGCGGATCCGACCCGCGACTTCGCCGGCACCATCGGAGACGACTACGGCGAAACCCTGCCGGAGTGGAAACTGAACCTCAACCTCGGATGGAATGCCGGTCCGTTCGGCGTGAACCTCAGGGGCCGTTACATCGGTGAAATGGAGAACCGGAACGACCGGATCTCGCAGATCGACAACGGAACGGACGACCCCGACGCGACCGGCGTGGACTCGATCACCTACTGGGATCTGTCGACCTCGTACGACATCGGAGAGCGGACCACGATCCGGGCCGGCATCCTCAACCTGTTCGACGAGGAGGCGCGCTCCTATCAGCCGTCGATCGACGCAAACACCGATCCGTCGACCTACGATGTGATCGGGCGGCGCTTCTTCGTGGGACTCAACGCGAAGTTCTGAACGCAAGGTTCCGGGCGGGCAGACCCCTGGACTGCTCGCCCGGAGCAAGTCTGAGATGCAAAAAAACCCTCCCGCATCGGAGCCCGCGACTGAGCTGCCGGCGCGTCTGGGCGCGCCGGCCAGCCGGGCCGCAAGCGGCCTGCACAAGGCCCGGCGACCCGCGGTGACCTTCGAAGCCGATCCACAGGACGAGGTGGCCCGGCATAATCTCGCCAGCCGACTGGTTGAACGGTCACGCTACTTCGAGGCGCTGGCCCTGCTGCGACCCGCGAACGCCTCCCGCGTATTGCGGCCCGAGTCCGCGGTGGTGCTCGCCCGCGCTCTGATCGGCGCCGGAGCGCTGGCCGAAGCCGAGACTACCCTCGTCTCCGCCCTGACGCAGGCCCCGCGTCTGCTTCAGGCCCATCTGGCGCTGGCGGAACTCAGGTGGATGGCCACCGGCGACCTGGCGTCCGCATCCGCCGCCCTTCGGCAAGCGGTGCGCCGCCATCCCTCGGATCCGGCGCTGCTTCTGGGACTGGCCAAGGTGCTCGGAGCGGCAGGGGATCACGGTGAGGCCTGCGAACTGGCGTTCGACGCCCTGATGCTTGTTCCCGGCGATGGCGGGGTCCGCCTCGCCGCCGCCCAGCACGCCCTGGCCTGCGGAGACGCCTCCACCGCCTTCATTCTGGCCGAGACCGTCTACGCGGAGCGCCCCGACGATCGGCGCAGCCTCGAGAGCTTCTGCATGGCCGCCCTGGCCCTCGGACGCGCGGAACGGGCCTACGCCGCAGCCGGCAGCGCATTGCGGGCAGACCCGGACGACCAGTTGGCGAAAGCGCTCCTCGCCGTCGCCGCGCGGGTTTCGGGCTTCGCGGACTACGCGCGTCTTCACGACTATGACGCCTTGGTGGCGTCCGATCTTCTGGAGACGCCGCCGGGCTGGTCAAGCCTGCGCGGCTTCCTGGACGACCTGAAAGCGACGCTCGAAGCGAGGCACCGTTTCCGGCATTCCCCCTACGACCAGTCGGTCAGGGGCGGCGGGCAGATCGAGCTTGAAGTCGACTCGGCCGATCCCGTTCTCGGCGCGTTCTTCGCATCGATCCGCCCCCGGCTCGAGGCGTACGTCCATGGGTCCGCGCTTCGATCCGGCGTTCTCGGTTCCGCGTCACCCGAAATCGCGGGGGCCTGGTCCGTGCGCCTCCGGAGCGGCGGCCATCACGCAAGTCACATCCATCCGCGCGGGCGGATATCGTCCGCCTTCTATGTCGACGTTCCACCGACGGGATTCGGTGAGGACCGTCGGGGCTGGCTGTATTTCGGCAAGCCGGGGTTTCCCGTCCACCCTCCGCTCGAGGCCGATCATCACATTCGCCCGGAGCCGGGCCTGCTGGTGCTTTTCCCGTCGTACATGTTCCACGGAACGATACCCTTCGAAGCCGCTGAGCATCGTCTGAGCCTCGCGTTCGACGTGCGGGGCGGTTGAAGCCCGGATTGCTGCGGGACCTGACGCTCCCTCGGTTGGTCTGAAGATCTCCGGCTCTCCGGCCGGTCGAGCCGCGGCAATCTGGCGCCGCCCCTGTCGGATGCGGCGCGTGAGAAGGTGCGGGCGCAGCGCAATTGCGCCGCGTCGATTCTGGCCTGGAGCAGCGGTCCCGCCTCCCGGCGGGTGACGTGCGCCGCGAGGCGGCGGCCGCGCCCCTCGGCCGGCCGGCGCCGGCGACGGCTTCTCAGGCCCGCTCGACCCGCGCGGCGTAGCAACCCCGCTTCGCATAGTGTGCGTGGAGATAGGCGACGGCGGGATTGTCCAGGAGACGCTCTATCGCGCCTTCGACCTCGTCCCCCTCGGCCAGGTCCGCATCCAGCATCTCGCCTGCGCTGCTGAAGGCGCGAAGGGAGATCGGCCGGAGCGTTAGCGGTTCGGGGATTACATTCACCTGGTCGAAGGCCTGCTCGGCGCCTTCCCGGACAAAGATGGCGTGGCGTGCTCGGTAAGCCGTGGGAGCGGGCTGATGTTCGTAGTTCAGGAGGAGCGCCTGCTCACCGGGCTCAAGGTCGCGAACCTCGACGCGATCCGGAAACCCCGGCTTGGTGGTTGCGGTGTAGCGGGTGACGCCGAGGTCCCGGAGCGTCTCGTCCGACAGACCGTAGAGGTGGCGAAAGGGGGCGGGGTCAAGACCGGTTATGCGGTAAGCCATGACGCTCTCCGGTGGAAAATGGGCTGCGACGCGGGGCTGCGGCGGCTATGCGGACGGCGGTCACAGGTGAGATCGAACGGCGGGTTCCTCCCACCAGAGATTGTCCCGGCCGTTGGCGTAGGAGATGGAAAGGGCTCCGAGCTCCTCGTCCGCCATGTCGTCCAGGCAGCTCGGCTGAACAGCGACGATGTCGCCGCCGAGCTGTTCGACGAAGCCGCGGCTGAACGGCGCGCAGCCGCATGTGGAGCAGAACAGGTGGTGACCGGAGCCGGTCCCGAACTGGTAGTCGGTCAGGACGTCTTCTCCGGAGAGGAGGCGAAACTGAGACGGTTTCAGGAGCATGTTCCAGGCCCGGCGCTTGCTGCAGATGGAACAGTTGCATCGGCCCGTGCCGGCGCCGTGTTCGATGTCCGCCTCGAAACGGATCGCGCCGCAGTGACAGCTTCCGTGATAGGTCCTCATTTCTCACCGTCCTTCGCACTCTGCCGGCCTCGCAACGTGTCCGTCGCGCATCCGGAAATCTGGAGCAACGGGCCGGAGACGACTATCAGGAACTTGCTCCCGCATCTCATGGCCCGCCGCTCTCCGGATCGTCCGGCCGAGTCACGAGTTCGGCGGCCTGAAGACCGGCAGGAGTGCCGAAAGGCCCGCGCGGTCGTGGGCAGACCTCCCTATCCGCGCGCGCATCCACGGCGCGCGACGGTCGCCGGTGGCGTGGAGCTTCCGCGTGCCGCGATCTGCGAGAACTGCACGGAGTGGAAGGGTTGAGCGACGGACTGGCCGCTCGTCGGGTGCGAGGGGGTCCGCAGGGCGGCAGGATCCTGGAGCAAGCACCTACCGCTGGCGAAGAAGCCGCGCGTCAATCGACACGGCGCCTGGGCCGTGGGTCGCCAGTACGAGTCCGGCCAGCACACACATCATGGGACCGAACATCTCGCGAACGATGACATCCGCGGGCGCCTCGAGGTTGCTGAGCAGCCAGACGGCGACCGTGAAATTGACGGCGAGAAGGATGGCCGCCCACCGGGTGAACAAGCCCAGGATCAGCAGCGCGCCGACGACCAGCTGGGTCCAGACCGATAAGGGCGCCGCCAGCGCGGGCCAGGGACAGTTGAGGCTTGTCAGGAAAGCCTGAAACTCAGCCATCCGGGCCGCCGATACGACATTGTCCCATACCCCCCAAATCAGGAAACCGCCGAGGTAGAGTCTCAGCAAGGCAACGGCGATGCTGTCGCCTCGGCGAAGTCCATCAAGAGCCGCAAGCGCCATGATCATCCTCGCAAATCCAAAGCCGAGCGGCTGGGTCCCACAAGTGCATACTCTAATCCCCGGCGGCGCAAGTGAATCCCGCGCCAGGTGAGAAAGTCTTGGCCAGATCAGACTGGACCGACCTGGCCGCAAGGTAGCTTGCGGGTCCTTCGCCAAGGCACGCCACGCCGACGGTCTTGAGGCTCATTGGCGACGCGATCAGATCCGCCATGACGTTGATGGCTTCGGGACAGCGCGGCGGAGTTCGCGGATCATGGTATCCGACGTGAGGCCCGGGAGAAAATCCCCCGAGGCTCCCGCCAAGCGTTAGATTTCCAGACGTCGACGGCCGCCGCCATGGTTCGCGGCTCTGCTCGCCGCCAAGGACGACCTCGGTCCGCGCAGCGATGAACAGATTCACGCTCGATCGGCGGCCGCCCGCACCGCGGCGATGCGCTCGGCCAGGGCTGACGCCTCCCGCAGGCCGCCGTCGATGAACGGCGGGGCAGCGCCGACCAGCTTCAGGGCGACGTTCATCGGGCAGGCGCCTGACATTCGCCTTGCGCTGCTTCAAGCTCGACGGTGTAACCGGCAGGCCTTGCCGTAACGCTCGATGGTGGTGCAGCGATGATAGAAACGCGTGAAGTCATCTGGGAGGTGGACGGTCTCACCATGATCGGCCACTTGGCGCAGCCGAATGGCTCAGGGCCTTGGCCTGCCGTGCTGATCGGCCATGACGGGGTCGGTCTCGAAGCCTACCAACGGCAGCGGGCCGACGATCTCGCCATGCACGGCTATCTGGCGCTTGCCATGGATTATCACGGCGGCGAGGTGTTCTTCGATCGTCCGGAGGCCATGCTTGCTCGTGTCTTACCCTTGTTGGGGGATGTCGAGCGCATGCGGACGATCGGCCACGCCGCGCTTGAACAGCTGCTCGCACTGCCTGGGGTCGAACCCGACAACATCGCCGCCCTCGGCTACGGCGCCGGCGGCCAGATCGTGCTCGAACTCGCCAGGGACGGCGTTCGGTTCAAGGCCGTCGCGGTCATACATCCGGCCTTTCCCCAAGCGAGTGTCGAGGACTGGGCCGACTTCACCGGTGCCGTCTTTCTCGGCACAGGCTCCGAGGATCCGCTTTGCACGCCCCAGCAACTTCTGGCGTTCGGCCGCGTGCTGCAGGCGGCCGGGGTCGACTGGCGCGCCGACATTTATGGTGGAGCCGAGCACGCTTTCTGGGCGCGGCCCAGAAACCCGGATGGAGCACCCGCTGAAGGCAGCAGCCACGGCATGACCACGGTGCCGGGGGTCGGCTATCATCCGAAACACACGCCGCGTGCATGGCGGGCCGTGCTCGATCTGTTTGGCGAGACTCTGTAGCTCGGCTCTAGGCGTTTTGGGGCCGACCCCGGCGCCTGCCTGGTGTTCGGGGGCGGCCGGCGACGTTGGCCTGAATGGTGACTCACGACGGCCCCGCGGCGGACAAGGACGGGCCTCGTTTCCGCGCCGCCGGGTGCGCGCCTGTCTCGAGGCCCGGGGCGGCCGAACTGAGCCCACAGGACGAAGACGCCATCCTTGGCCCCACCGGGCACTCGCGTCACCAACCAGAAGCCGCGTCGGGATCGCCCGTTCGAGGCGCATTTTCCGATAGTGTCCGGGCGCCCGGAAAACTACATTCGCGGGATGCTACCGGCAAGGATCCGCTACCGCATCCGCAAGGCGGACACCGCCGATTTGCCACTGCTCGACCGGTGGAGAAACGCGACCCATGTAGCTTGCTGGTGGGGGCATGCGTCCGTAGATCCCGATGCAGACAAGCTGCGCGATCCGCGGATCGCGATGTGGATCGCAGAATTTGACTCGCGCCCGATCGCCTTCCTTCAGGATTACCGGATTGCAGACTGGGCGCCTCATCATTTCGACGACCTGCCGCCGGGATCTAGGGGACTTGATCTCTATGTGGGAGAAGCGGACCTGTTAGGTCGGGGACATGGCGCCGCCGTCCTCGACCTTCACGCTGCAAATCTGTTCGCATCCGGCGCGCCGGCGCTCGGCATCGACCCGCACCCGGACAATCTCCGCGCCCGACGTGCCTTCGAGAAAGCGGGATTCAGGGAGGTCGGAGGGCCGGTTACGACACGGTGGGGCGACGCGATCCTGATGCACCGGTTCTCCGACCGGATGCATTTTGGAACCTCGCCATGTTGACGAGGCTGGCGACGCTCAGAGCCCTCTCCATGGCCCCTCGCCCCTGGACGGAGCGTTGGTGACCCCAGTTATGCCGCTGACTGCGGCGGGAGGACCGTCGGAGTCAGTTGGGAAGCCAGCGTTCGCCATCATCTCGGATAAGGGCTCGGCCCTCTGGATCGCGCGACCCGAGATCTCGACGAAGGCGGCGGTGACGAGCAAGAGCTTCAACGCGATGCTTACGGGTTCGCCGATGAACACGCGGCCCTCGCCTGTCGGCTTCTCCTTCCGAACTAGGCCCTTTCGCTGATCCAACGCTGACCAAATCTTGCGGATTTCATCGTCAGTGAGGACGCGTTGCCTCGGCGCCTCCTCGCCAAGAGCAACAGTCTTGAAGATAGGATTCACTGCAAGCTGGCCATCAGCGATGGCAAAATTGAACATCTGCCTGAGCAAGGCGCGCACCTTGTTCGAGGTGGATTCCCGGCCAGTCGTTACGAGGGTCCTGAGAACCTTGGAAATGATTGACGCACGCCATCGACCTTGCTGAAAGATACGACCTCATCGCCGAACATTGGCGGCCCTGGATCGTGGCCGAGCTGAAGGGCCAGGTGCTGAAGCTCGTCAAAATTCATGGCGAGTTCCCGTGGCACGTCCACGAAACAGCCGACGAGATGCTTCTCGTGTTCGATGGTCGGATCAGGCTGGAGTTCAGGGACCGCGTGATCGCCCTGACCCGCGGACAGTGCGCGGTCGTGCCCGGGGGATCGAGCATCGGCCCGTCGCGGAGGAGCCAGCTCAGATCTAGACAGTCCCGCGCGGCGTCGGCGAGCCGACGGTGCCTGCCCTTTGATCCGGTGAGGCGCGGCCAGTGCGTCCGCGCGCCGACGGAGCCCATACCCTCACCGATCGGGAGCCTGACTGTCGAACGGATCGTAGCTCCCGAATGTCCAGGCATGGCCTTCCAGGTCGCGGGCGCTGTAGCTGCGGCCCCCGTAGGACTGGTCCTCGGGCTCCAGGAAAATGTCGGCGCCGGCTTTGCGCGCCCGCTCGGCGTGCCCGTCCACATCGTCCAGCACCACATAGAGGGACTGGGTATTGCCCCCGGCCTCGCGCACGGTGCGGAGCGGCGCGATCTCGGCGAATGGCGTAGCCTTGGCCGACGCCAGCATCACCATCTGGTCCGCGAACAACAGTTCCGCGTGCTGGACGCAAGACGGATCGTTCTGGTCGAGGGACACCGCGTGGGCGGTAAATCCGAAGGCGTCGCACAGGAAGCGGATGGCGTCCGGGGCGTTCTCGTAGCGGAGATTGGGGATGATGGCGGGGCGAACAGGCATGGGTGGCTCCTTGTCGGATCACGACTCTGCATGACGCCGAGGAGCGGGTCTTGGACCGTTGCGCCGACTTCAATCGCGGAAACCGCCGCCAGGAAGGAGCCGGGCGCGAAGATCGGACGGGGTCGTCCGGGCGAAACGGGACACCGCCCGGGCCAGATGCGGCTGGTCGGCGTATCCCGCATGTGCGGCCATTTCCGCCAGGCTGAGGTGTGGCCAAGCCTGCAGCAGGTCCGCAAAACGCTCGAAGCGCAACAGGGAGAGGTATTCGCGGGGCAACAGCCCCGTCGTGTCGCGAAGGCGTCGCGCCAGCCGTTTGCGGCTCCACCCCAATTCGGCGGCTATGGCTCCGACGGCGCGCCGCCTCGAGAGGGCCGTGAGGACTTCGCGCAGGGGATCGGAGGCAGGCGCGTTCACAAGGCGTTTGACGAGAGCCTCGTCCAGCAGAGCCCGCTTCTGCTCGGGTGATTTCGTCCCGAGAAGACGATGCCCGAGATCGCTCGCCCCCGTTTCGGGCAGATCGCTCAGGCGGACCACCCGATCGATGAGCTCGGCCATCGGCAGCCCGAACAGCCGGCCCTGGGAGATGAGACACATATGCACGTGCACGCCTTCCATTTCTCCCAACGCGCGCGAGTACGAGGTGGCGCGCGAGGCACCCCCGATGACGCCGTCCCCCGCGGGGACTCTGTGGGCGAGCCCCCGGGCGTCGACAATCTCCAACGGCCGTCCGAGGTTGATGATGAAGACGCCCCGGGTGGAGGCGAGCTCCCTGCGGGTCAGGCAGGTGGGTGCGAATTCGGACCACCAACTGTAGCGGTCCACATGGGCGGCGAGCGGCGCGGCTGGACGCCAGTTCGTCCGCTGCAGCGGGGAGGGGAGGGCCGCGCTGGTCGTCGGGCTGAGGTCGGTACTAGTCCGGTCGGCCATGATACACGGCCTCGAGATTGCTACCGTCCGGATCGAGTACGAACGCCCCGTAGTAGCCTTGATGGTAGTGCGGGCGCGGACCCGGGGCGCCGTTGTCTCGTCCACCCGCCGCCAATGCCGCGCGGTGGAAGGCGTCAACGGCGGTCGAATCCCGGGCGGCGAAGGCGATGTGAATCCTGCCCGTCACCGGGTCCCCAGTGGCGAGCCACATGAAGGGCTTGTATCCGCACCCGAAGCCGACGTGATCGGGGGCGGCCTCCGTCCCGCCGTAGGATTTGAGGCGCACGATCCCCAAGGGCGCGAGGGCATCGGTGTAGAAACGGAGCGAACGCGCCATGTCCCTCACGGTGATGCTGACGTGATCCAGCATGGATCCTCCTCGGTTTGGCCTGACTGGGAGGGACCGACGGCTAATGATTCGCCGCGAGATACGCCGCGTACCAGTCGCGGAATTCTTCCGCCTTTCCGAACTCCGGCAGCCTTTCCGAGAGGGCGGCTATGACGTCCTTGGGCCGCACCGCTTCGAGGGCGATGATTTCCGG
>JAEYUE010000165.1 GCA_023433655.1 Pseudomonadota bacterium
TCGCCGTGCCGCGGCGGACCCTGATCGGCGAGGGCGACTTCGAGCTGGAGGACGAGGACCTGATCCCGCGCGAGGACATGGTCGTCACGGTCACCCACGGCGGCTACGTCAAGCGCGTGGCGCTGAACGCCTACCGGACCCAGCATCGCGGCGGCAAGGGCCGCTCGGGCGTGGCGATGAAGGAGGACGACGCCGTCGTCGGCGTGTTCTCGGCCTCGACCCACACGCCGGTTCTGTTCTTCGCCACCAACGGCAAGGCCTACAAGCTGAAGACCTGGCGCCTGCCGCTGGGCAATCCGCAATCGCGCGGCAAGGCCTTCGTCAATCTGCTGCCGATCGAGCCGGGCGACAGCATCATGAACGTCCTGCCCCTGCCCGAGGACGAGGCGGAGTGGGCGAACTACGACATCATGTTCGCTACCCGCTCGGGCGATGTGCGCCGCAACAAGCTGTCGGACTTCGCCACCGTCAACCGGGCCGGCAAGATCGCCATGAAGCTGGAGGACGGCGACCGCATGGTCGGCGTCGCCCTGTGCACCGCCGAGGACGACGTCATGCTGACGACCGCGCTCGGCCGTGCGATCCGCTTCAAGGCCGACGACGTGCGCGTGTTCAAGGGGCGCGACTCCACGGGCGTGCGCGGCGTGCGCCTGCAGGCCGGCGACGAGGTCATCTCCATGGCCGTGCTGGGCCGCTTCGATGCCACGCCTGAGGAGCGCGCCGCCTACGTCCGTCACGCCAACGCCATGCGCCGCGCCGCCGGCGAGGAGGACGAGACCCCGGCCACGGCTGACGAGGAAGCCGTCGCCGACACGGCCCTGTCGGTCGAACGCATCGCCGAGATGGGGGCCGCCGAACAGTTCATCCTCACGGTGACGGAGACCGGCTTCGGCAAGCGCTCCTCGGCCTATGAGTACCGCCGCACCGGACGCGGCGGACAGGGGCTGACGGCGCACGGCCTGGGCGGCCGCGCCGGCGATCGGCTGGCCGCGGCCTTCCCGGTCGCCGAGGGCGACGAACTGCTGCTGGTCACCTCGGGCGGGCAGATGATTCGCACCCCGGTCGACCAGGTCCGCGTCGTCGGCCGTTCCAGCCAGGGCGTGACCATCTTCCGCACCGCCGAGGGCGAGAAGGTCGTCTCGGTCGAGCGCCTGCCGGACAGCGGCGGGGACGATGAGGTCGAGGGCGAGAGCGAGGCCGGCGAGGGCTGATCCCGCCGGAACGGGCATGGGCGCGGCGGACATCCTGATCGACGGCGCGCCCGCCAAGGCGGACGACCTGGCCCATGTCGCCCTGGTCAACTACGGCGCCTACACCTCCTTCAGGACGGAGGGAGGCGGGGTCCGGGGGCTGGACCTGCATCTGGCGCGCCTGGAAGCCTCGGCGCGGGAGCTGTTCGGGGAGGCGGTCGGCGAGGCGCGACTGCGTCAGCTGATGCGCGCCGCTGTGGCGGGACGCGGCGACTGCTGGCTCAGGGTCGCCCTCTTCTCGCCGGAGATTTCGCCGCGTACACCCGGCTGGACGGGGACGCCGCGGGTGATGATTTCGGTCTCGGCGCCGCCGGCGCCGCTTCCCGACGGTCTGCGGCTGCAGAGCCAGGTCTACGGGCGCGAGGCCCCGCACCTGAAGCATGCGGCGACCTTCGGCCTGATCCGGGCGCGGCGCACGGCGCGGCTGGCGGGGTTCGACGACGCCCTGTTTGTCGATGCGTCAGGTCGGGTGTCCGAAGGCAGCCTGTGGAACATCGGCTGCGTCCGGGATGGGGAGGTGGTCTGGCCGCAGGCGCCGATGCTGGCGGGGGTGGGCCAGGCCCTGCTCCAGCGCGGGCTGCAGACTGTCGGCCTGGCCGCTGTGACGGAGCCGGTCGATCTCGGCGAGCTGGCCCGCTACGATTCGGCCTTCCTATGCAACAGCGCCACGCCGGCGGCGGGGATCGCGTCCATCGACGGGCACGAATTCGGCCCGCCGCCGCTGGAGGCCCTGCGCGCGGCCTGGGCTTCACAGCCCTGTCAGCCGATCTAGGCCGCTCCGGCCGGGCCTGCTAAACGGCGAACGAGGCGGGGAGGAAACGCATGCGCATCGGCCTGTACCCGGGCACATTCGATCCCGTCACCAACGGGCACCTGGACATCATCGGCCGGGCCGTGAAGCTGGTCGACCGGCTGGTCATCGGCGTGGCGCGCAACGACGACAAGGGACCGCTGTTCACCACCGAGGAGCGCGTGCAGATGCTGCGCGCCGAGGTCGCCCGGTTCGGAGATCAGGTCGAGGTCCGGCCGTTCGACAGCCTGCTGATGCATTTCGCCGAATCGCTGAACGCCAACATCATCGTGCGCGGCCTGCGCGCCGTGGCCGACTTCGAATACGAATTCCAGATGACGGCGATGAACCAGCGCCTCAATGCCGACATCGAGACCGTCTTTCTGATGGCCGATCCGCGGCATCAGGCCGTCGCCTCGCGGCTGGTCAAGGAGATCGCCCGGCTGGACGGCGCGATCGACAGTTTCGTCAGCCCCGCCGTCGCCGCCGCGGTGCGGGCCAAGGTCAAGGGATCGTCACCGTCTTGAAATTCGCCGCCGCAGCCGCCCTGTCCCTGTCGCTCCTCGTCGCCGCGCCCGCCGTCGCCCAGACGGCCGACTGGCGCACCGTCGCGCCCGAGAACCTTCTGGTCATCGACACGGCCAAGGGACGCATCCTCGTCGAGCTGGAGCCGCGCATGGCCCCGCAGGCGGTCAACCGCATCCGCACCCTCGCCGACCAGGGCTTCTATGACGGGCTGAAATTCCACCGGGTGATCCCGGACTTCATGGCCCAGACCGGGGACCCGCAGGGGACCGGCCAGGGTGGCAGCGACCTGCCCGACCTGCCGGGCGAGTTCCAGTTCCGCCGCGGGCGCGACGCCGGCTTCGTCGCCGCCGAAGCGACGCCGGAGGGCCAGGCGGGTCTGGTCGGCTCCGTGCCCGTCGTCACCCAGCCCGACGCCCAGATGATGGTCACCGCCGACTTCAAGGCCGGCGCCCAGGGCCTGTTCTGCCCCGGCGTCGCCGGCATGGCCCGGGCCAGTTCCGTCGACAGCGCCAACAGCCAGTTCTTCCTGATGACCGGTCCGAAGGAGGACCTGAACGGCCGCTACACGCCCTTCGGCCGCGTTGTCGCCGGGCTGGATGTGGTGCGCGCCCTCAACGCCGGGTCGGAAGCCGGGAACGGCCAGGTGGCCGATCCCGACCTGATGACCCGCGCCCGCACCGCCGCGGCCCTGCCGACCGACGAACGCCCGAGCGTTCGGGTCGCCGCCGGCGCGGCCCTGCAGGCCGAGATCGAACGGGTCAGGACCGCGCGCGGCGCCGCCTTCGACATCTGCGACGTGCAGCCGCCGGCCGAGGTAGTCGGGGGCTGAGCCGAAGATATCCGTGATCCTGGGGAGGACGCCATGAAGTCGATTTCCGCCGCCGCTCTGCTCGCGGCCGCCGTGCTGGCCGCGCCGGCCATGGCCCAGGACCCCGGCGGCGCGCCGCCGCCCCCGCCGGCCCCGACGCCGGAGACCACCATCCAGGCGACCGAATGGCGCACCGTGCCGGCCGAGAACCTGCTGGTCATCGACACCACCAAGGGCCGCATCCTGGTGGAGATGACGCCCGAGGTCGCGCCGCTGCACGTCGAACGCATCAAGCTGCTGGCCCGGCGGGGCTTCTACGACGACATCGCCTGGCACCGGGTGATCGACTGGTTCATGGCCCAGACCGGCGATCCGCTCGGCAACGGCGAGGGCCAGAGCCCCTATCCGGACCTCGTCGGCGAGTTCACCTTCCGACGGGACCCGGCCATGCCCTTCGCGCCCGCGGCCGAGCCTACCGGCGCGCGGCTCGGCTTCCTCGGATCCCTGCCGGTTCAGACACAGCCCGACGCGGCCTTCGCCCAGACCGGCGACGGCAAGGTGCACGGCTGGGGCCTGTACTGTCCCGGCGTGGCCGGCATGGCCCGCGACGTGGGCAATGACACCGCCAACAGCCAGTTCTTCCTGATGCGGCAGGCCTATCCGGCCCTGGACAAGCGCTACACCATCTGGGGCATGACCGTGGATGGTCTGGACGTGGTCCGCGCGCTTCAGGTCGGCGACGGCGAGAACGGCATGATGGCCCAGGCCACGCCGGACCGGATGACGCGGGTGCGCGTCGCCGCCGACATCCCCGAAGCCGAGCGGCCGGCCGTGCAGGTGCTGGCGCCGCACGCGCCGCGTTTCCGGGCGCTGGTGGAGGAGGCTCGGGCGACCCGGGGGGCGGACTTCTCGATCTGCGACGTCACCCTGCCGGTGCAGGTGAGCAACTAGCTCAGCGGCGGCGACGCCGGCGGCGGGGGCGGCGCTCCTCGCGCATCCGCTGCAGCAGCAGGCCCTCGCGGAGGCCGCGGTCGGCGACCCTGACCCGCTCCGACGGCCAGGCGCGCTGCACGGCCTCCATGATGGCGGCGCCCGCCAGCACCAGGTCGGCGCGGTCGGGGCCGATGCAGGATTCCGCGGCCCGCCCCTCCTGCCCCATCCGCATCAGCCGCTCGGCCGCCCTCTCGCAGTCCGCGCGCGTCATCCACAGGCCGTCGACCAGATTGCGCTGGTAGCGGCGCAGGCCGAGATGGATGCCGGCCAGGCTGGTGATCGCGCCGGAAGTGCCGACCAGGTGCGCCCGTCCGCCGACGAACAGATCGCGCAGCGCGGGATCGATGGGGGCGGCCGCCAGCGCCTCGCCCATGTCGGCGACCATGGCCTCATACCAGGCCTCGAGGGCGGGCGAGGGACCGCCGGCCGGCTCGGGGTGCCGCTCGGACAGGGTGACCACGCCGACCGGCGCCGACATCCAGCCCTCGAGCGCGAAGGCGCCTCCCTCGCGCCGGAGCCAACTGAGTTCGGTCGAGCCGCCCCCGACGTCGACGACCAGAACCGCCTCGGCCCGGTCGTCGAACAGGTTGAGGCAGCCCTGCACCGACAGCCGCGCCTCTTCGACCGGGTCGATGATGCGCAGGCGCAGGCCGGTGCCCCGGCGCACGCGCTCGATGAAATCCGGTCCATTGTCGGCCTGCCGGCAGGCCTGGGTGGCGACGGCCATCAGGCGGCTGGACTCGACTCCCTTGCGGGCGACGCGTTCGCCGCACTGGGCGAGGGCGTCGTAGGCCCGGTCCATCGCCGCGTCGTCGAGGCGGCCGGTGCGCGACAGCCCCTCGCCGAGGCGGACGATGCGGCTGAAGGAATCGACCACCCGAAAGCCGTCCCGCGCCGGGCGGGCGATCAGCAGGCGGCAATTATTGGTCCCCAGATCGAGCGCCCCGTAGAGAGGCGGTTCGCGATCTGATGCGCCGGATCCGTCGGAGGCGCCGCCCCGGGCGCGCCGGCCGTCGGACCCCCGGCGCTGGGACCGCTGGGCGCCCGCGGGCGCGCCGTCGGTCTCCGGCATGGGCCGAACTTTCACGGTGGGCGGTCCGAAGCGGCGCCCGTCCCCGACAACCTAGACCCTGCGCCGCGGCGTCGCCAAGGACGGCTGACGCGAAAATGAACGGCCAAGACGGCATGCGGCTCAGGTTGACCGGTCCATGTTCGGTCCATGACGCAGGAAATCATCGCCAAATTCGGCCTGGGCCAGATCGTTCGCCACCGCGAGGCGGCGTTTCGCGGCGTGGTGATCGACGTCGACCCGGTCTTCGGCGGCAAGCCAGGCGAAAGCGGCGATATCTCGCCGGACCAGCCTTTCTACCAGGTGCTGGCCCTGGGCGGGGAGGGCGGTTTCGTCGCCTACGCCCCGGAGGACGCGCTGGAGCACGATCCGGAACTGTCCAGCGTGACCCGCGAGGCCGAGGCGCGCTGGTTCACGGTCGACCGCAACGGCCGGCACGCGCCGAAGTCGCAGGCCATCCACTGACGCTGGCGCGTCCGCCGGGCCGGCCCTAGATTGGCGCCAAGGGACCGTCAGAGTCCGCAGGAGCAGGAGCGCCGCCATGTCCGATTTCGAGCACGTCTTCGAGGCTCCGCCCGAGGGGGCGGCCGCGGACTGGACCATTCCCCAGGACTGGTCGGCCTATACGGAGGTCGAGCACCGCACCTGGGACACCCTCTACGCCCGGCAGATGAAGATCCTGCCGGGGCGCGCCGCCGACGTCTTCCTCAAGGGGCTGGAGGCGCTGGACCTCAACACCGGCGGGATTCCCGATTTCGAGGTGATGAATCCGAAGCTTCAGGCCCTGACCGGCTGGACGGTGGTCTGCGTGCCGGGGCTGGTGCCGGACGACGTCTTCTTCGACCATCTCGCCAACCGCCGCTTCCCCTCGGGCCAGTTCATCCGCAAGCCGGACCAGTTGGACTACCTGCAGGAGCCGGACATCTTCCACGACGTCTTCGGCCACGTGCCGATGCTGACCGACCCCGATTTCGCCGCCTACATGGAGGCCTACGGCAAGGGCGGGCAGCGGGCGGCCTCGCTGGGCATGCTGCAGAACCTGGCGCGACTGTACTGGTACACGGTTGAATTCGGCCTGATGCAGGACACGGACGGCCTGCGCATCTACGGCGCCGGCATCGTTTCCTCGGCGACCGAGAGCGTGTTCTCGCTGGAGGACCCCTCGCCGAACCGGCTGGGTTTCGACCTCGAGCGGGTGATGCGCACCCTCTACCGTATCGACGACTTCCAGCAGGTCTATTTCGTCATCGACAGCATCGAACAGCTGAAGCGCGAGACCCTGCAGGATTTCGGCCCGATCTACGAACGGCTGAAGGGCGCCGACGACATCGCCATCGACGCCATCCTGCCCACCGACCGGGTCTTCACCCGGGGGACGCAGGCCTATGCGGCGCGAGGCGGGCGGTTCGCGGCCTGACCGCAGGCGCGGCTCGAACACCCAGCAGCAGCCCGAGCCAGCCGATGCGCCGGGCGATCTCGTAGGCCACGAAGCACCCGGCGAAGGTGACGGCGATCAGCAGGCCGGCCTCCGCGGCGAGCGGCAGGCCCTGCGCCGCCAGATGATGGCCGGCGACGACCGTGACCGTCTGGTGGACGATGTAGAAGGGGAAGACCCCGATCGTCAGGTAGCGCAGCACCGGGCCGCCGCGGTTCAGCCAGCGGGCGCCGAAGCCGAGAATGGCGACGATGAAGGCCCACTGGTCGACCGCGTAGACCCCCCGCATGCTCAGCCGCAGGGCTTCGGGGGCGACGGCGGTCTCGTAGGTCCAGACGTAGGCCCCCCACGCCGCCCAGCTGGCGACGGCGACGACCAGGGCAGGCCAGCGGACGGCCATGAAGGTCTGCCGGGCGGGCTCCGAGCGCGCGATCATGAAGCCGAACAGGAAGGCGCCGAAGCTGAGGGCGTGGTTATACCAGTCGTCGACGAGAGCGTGGGTGATCTCGAAGATGGGGGCGAGCAGCCAGCGAATGGCGATCAGCCAGACCAGCGGCCAGACGATCAGCCCCCATCCGCGGAAAACCCGGTCGGCGCCGGCCTGCAGGGTTCGCCGGACGCCGGGGACCGCGAGGATGATCGCCAGGAGCAGGCTGTAGACGAGCAGGTAGGCGACGAACCACAGATGGTTCCAGGTCGGAGTGATCAGACACTCCCCGGCCTCGCACCAGCCTCCGGAAGCGGTGGCGTAGCGCAGCCAGAAGCCGGTCAGGGCAGGATGGCCTGAGGGATCGGCGACGCCCGCGCCGCGGAGATGTTCGAAGATCTCGTAGTAGCTCTGCGGCGGCACGATCACGAACATGCCGAACAGCAGCGGCGGAAGCAGGCGCAGCACGCGCGAACTGGCCAACGCGCCGACCCCCTTGCCGCGCGCCGCGAAGCTGTCGGCGAGGAAGCGGGTGGCGCATCCCGAGACGAGGAACAGCAGGGTCAGCCGCCACGGGCTGGTCACCTGCATCACCGGCATCAGCCACGGCAGTTCGTAGCCGCTCTTCACGTGCCACTCCCACGGCACATAGAACATGCCGACGTGGTACAGGATCAGCAGCAGGAAGGCGCCGACGCGGATCCAGTCGAGATCGTAGCGGCGGCCAGACGGGACGGGGGCGATGTCGGACACGGCCGGACTCCATGAGGACGAGAACCGGGCCACGCTGGCGAAGCGGCGGCTGCGACCGCAATCGTCGGGGGCCGTGCGGGCCGATGGCGGGGACGGTCGCCGGGGCGCGGGGACGAACGGCGACGGTCGAGGGGCGAACGGCCGGGGGCGATTGACTAGCCTGCTGCGGCAGGCCGATATCCGCGACCTGCGGACGGGCTATCTGATCGTCGCGCCCGTGGCCCTGGTGGTGGTGACGGTGAACGCTCTCACCAATCTGGCCGACATCGCGGATGTGGCGGTCTGGGAGCCCTGGGTGTGGGAGGGCACGAGCGCCCTGGCGATCGTCGGGCTGGCCCTGTGGATCCCGTGGCTCACCACAGCGACCGCCGCGCCCGACGAGGCGCTGGCCGAGGGCTGGCGGCCGAAGCTGCGCTTCGCGGCCGCCCATCTGGCCGGCCTGCTGGCCTATTCCGGCCTGCACGTGGCCGGCTTCGTATGGATGAGAAAGGCCGCCTACGCCCTGATGGAGGCGTCGCCCTATGTGTTCGGCGACCGGTTCATCTACGAGCTGCGCAAGGACCTGATCAGCTACGCCATCTTCGTCGGCCTGTTCTGGCTGCTCGCCGTGCTGCGGCGGCGGCGCGACGAGCCGGTGCGGCCGGTGAGTTTCGACATCCGCGACGGAGGGCGGATCATTCGCGCGCCGCTGTCGCAGATCGTCGCCGTGTCGTCGGCCGGCAACTACGTTGAGTTCTGGCTGGCGGACGGGCGGCGGCCGCTGATGCGGGCCACGCCGGCGGCGATCGAGGTCGAGCTGGAGCGGTTCGGCTTCGTGCGCGCACACCGCTCGTGGCTGGTCAACGCCGGGGCGATGACCGGCCTGCGGCCGGACGGCTCGGGCGACTGGACAGTGGAGCTGGGCGCGCTGGAGGCGCCGGTGTCGCGACGCTATCCGCAGGCGCTGGAGCGGCTGCGCGCGGCCGGCTGACCGTCAGACCCGCTGGAACGGATAGAAGTCGCCGCCGAGGCCGAGGATGTCCGTCAGGGCGTCCAGTGCGCCGCGGCTCTCGTCGAGCAGGGCGGGGTCGGCCAGGTCGGCGGGGCTCAGCGTGTCACGGTACCAGGCCGCGGCCCAGATCGACAGACGGGCGTGAAGCTCGTCGGTCATGCGCATGGCCGGGTTGGTCGCCGCCAGTTCGTCATCCGTCAGAGCGACGCGCAGGCGCAGGCAGGCGGGACCGCCGCCGTTGCGCATCGACTGGCGAACGTCGACGTATTCCACCCGGCCGATCGGACCGTTGGAGGCGGCCAGCGTTTCCGCGACCGCATGGCTGCGGGCGTTGTCGCGGGTCTCGGTGGGGCAGATCAGGGTCAGGCGCTCCTCGCCCGGCAGCTGAACCAGCATGGAGTTGAACAGATAGCTGGAGATGGCGTCGGCCAGCGGGAGGTCGGCAGCCGAAACCTCGACGAAGACGGGCTCGAATCGGCCGTCGGCGGCCTTTCGGATGGCGTCGAGGGTGCGGGCGGTGTGCTCGAAGGCCAGCT
>JAEYUE010000235.1 GCA_023433655.1 Pseudomonadota bacterium
CGCGGGAGCGGCGGCCGGACCTCTGGGCGGCGCATCTCGCAAAGACGACCCGCGGGGCCTGACCCCGCCAATTCACAGGTAAAGAGCGCAAAAGCTCGAGGAGAACGACATGAACATCCTGCAGACCCTGGCGGCCGAGGAAAAAGCCCGCCTGACCGAAAAGCGCGCCATCCCGGACTTCCAGCCCGGCGACACCCTGCGCGTCATGGTCAAGATCAAGGAAGGCGAGCGCGAACGCATCCAGGCGTTCGAAGGCGTCTGCATCGCGCGCGCCGGCGGCGGCGTGAACGAGAACTTCACCGTTCGCAAGATTTCCTTCGGCGAGGGCGTGGAGCGGGTGTTCCCGATCCTGTCGCCGAACATCGACTCCATCGAGGTCAAGCGCCGCGGCATCGTGCGCCGCGCCAAGCTGTATTATCTGCGCGACCGCCGCGGCAAGTCGGCCCGCATCGCCGAGCGCCAGACCCAGCGCGCCGCCAAGGACGTGGCCGTGCCGGAAACCGGCAAGGCCGAGACCCCGGACGTGGCGGTCGAGAACACCGAGGCCTGATCGGCTTCAGCCGCCTGACATGACGAAGGCCCCGGCGGGAAACGCCGGGGCCTTTTTCATATCCTGCGGCCTTCATATAACGGCGATTTACAGAAGGTTCAGAATCCGCTATTTCCTGCACAACCTTGGGAGGTCCCCATGAAGCGTTTTGTAGGGCTTGTCGCATTCCTCTCGTTCGCTGCGGTCCCGGCTGTAGCCGGCGACGCCTGCGTGACTGCAAACGACATCTGACCCATCGCGCCGAACGACCTTGAGCAATGCCACCAAAGTTGTATGGCCTCCTATCTATTCCAGGCGGCATTCTGCTCGGCGATGCCGCCGCCTTTGAATGCTATATGTCATGCTGAGAACAGCATGAGTCTGGCACGGTGCATGCGTGAATGTTGATCACTACTTCCTGGACTGGGCCATAACGAGGGTCGATGGGGCGGGGCGGCGCGATGTATTCCACGTTCGCGTGTGGCCCCCTCAATACTCGGAAACCCCTTTTCCAGCCTGGAGGTGCGCCTTCACCGTCGAAGGTCACTTCGAGCGCAAGACGCCGGTGGTCGGCGCCACCGCCGTACAAGCGTTGTGCTTGGCCATGAAGGTTGTCAGAGAAATCCTCCGAGGCATCGCCAAGGAGGCCACGCTCACCGAAGTCGAGAGCGGCCAACCTCTCAACGAGGAGACGCTCACCGACGCGATTAACTAGGACCGTCAGCCTCTGAACTCTCCGAGCTCTAGTGCGGGAACAGCCGGCTTTCGGCGTCGCGCTGGCCCTCGAGGCTGTGGCGGAGGTCATGGATCTCCTCGGGGTCGCCGGTGACGCGGGCGAAGGCGCGGCGGATGGTTTCGCGGGTGGTGGCGGAGATGTGGCTGTCCTCCAGGGCCTTTTCGAAGCGGGCGCGGACGGCCTCCTCGGCGCTCTCGACCGCGCCGACCATGCCGAGATCGTCGCGCATAAGCGCGTGGCGGATGTCGGCGAAGGCGCGCTGGGCCTTGGCCAGGATGGACCCCTCGGCGGCCGGATCGCCGCCGAGCGCGCGGACGGTGGACTGCAGTTCCTCGGCGACCCGGCGGCGCTCGAAGCTGCGCCGGCCGAACAGGTCGCGACGGCCGGGGTCGTCGGCCTCGCTCGAGGCCTCGCGATAGCCGTCGGCGCTGTCGATGGCGGTCTGGATCAGGCCGTTGAGGACGTGGATGTCGTGGCGGTTGGCGTTGGACATGACGGAGTATCCGCGTGAACTTCGCCGTTTAAACTTCGCCGTGGCGCGGTTGGTTGCCTGATCAGGCTCCCGCGAGACCGCGGCAACGCTCGGCGAACGCCGCCACGGCGTCGGGATGCGCGGCGCTCAGCGGGCCGATGGTCTGGGCGCCGTAGACGGCGCTCACCGGCTCGCCGCGCCCGAGACGCGCCATCAGATCGGCGTCGATCGGGCCGCCGCCGACCACGCCGGGCCCCGAGGCGTCCAGATCGGCGACATGGGCGAAGGCCTCGTCGCCGGCGCCGAGCGTCAGCCGGTCCTCGCTGCCGATGGGGGTGAAGCCCGGAACGACGATGTGCAGGACCGGCGGATCGGCGCGGCAGGACAGCCGCAGCCGTTCGACGCCCGAAGCGTCGTTGAAGGCCATGTCGACCGGGGCGGCCGGCGGTTCGACCAGCGGCGGCTTCGACGGCTCGGGCGGCGGCTCGACCGCAGCGGTCGGGGCGGCGCTCTCCTCCGGCCCGCAGGCGGCGAGCGGGAGCAGGGCGAGGGCGATCACGGCAGGTCGCATGCCGGCCTCCTTCAGAGTTTGGTGCGCAGCGACCACAGCTCAGGGAAGCAGCGGCGCTGCAGGGTCTCGGTCAGATAGGAAACCCCTTCGGTGCCGCCCGTTCCCCGGCGTCGGCCGATGATGCGCTCGACGGTGACGACGTGCTTGTGGCGCCAGGTCAGCAGGGCGTCGTCGAGATCGACCAGTTTCTCGGCCAGCTGATACAGCGGCCACCAGCGGGCGGTGTCGCGGTAGACCTCCAGCCAGGCCGCCTCGACGCCCTCGGACGGCTCCCACGGGCGGCTGACGTCGCGGTTCAGCACCTCGGCGGGGACCGGCAGGCCGGCTGCGGCCAGCTGGGCCATGGCGTCGTCGTAGAGGCTGGGGGCCTCGAGCGCCGCCTTCAGCGCGGCGTGGGCGGCGGGGCGCTCCTCGTGGAAGCGCAGGAAACGCTCGTCCTTCAGGCCCAGCATGTATTCGAAGCGCCGGAACTGGTCGCTCTGGAAGCCGGACGAGGTCCCCAGGCCGCCACGGAAGCGCAGGTAGTCGGCCGGCGTCATGGTGGCGAGGATGTCCCAGCTCATGGTCATCACCGCCTGAATCCGGCTGACGCGGGCGAGGCTCTTGTAGGCCGGCACCAGGTCGCCGGCGCGGATCAGGGCCTGGGCCTGGGCGACCTCGTGCAGGATCTGCTTGAGCCACAGCTCCTTGGTCTGGTGGATGATGACGAACAGCATCTCGTCGTGCTCGGACGAGACCGGGTGCTGGGCGGCCAGCACGTCGTCGAGGGCGAGGTAGCCGGCGTAGGTGATCGCGGCGGCAGGCGCGTCGGAAGTGTCGGTCATGGGCGACCTATCGCCCGCGCCGCGGCCCGGCTCAAGGCTTGTCCGGCCGGTCGAGGTCGGCGCTGCCCGAGCGGTCGGCGCGGTCGTCCCAGCCGTCGCGGTCCGAACGGAAGGCCAGGGCCATCAGAACCCAGGCGAGGGCGATGGTGCCGGCCACGCCCAGCGACAGGGCGACGAGGCCGTGGATCGGCATGGGGCCGCCGCCGATCAGGTTCCAGGCGACGCTGATGCCGACGACGGAGGCGATCGCCACGCCGATGGCGATGAGGAAGGTGCGAAATGGGGACATTTCATCAACCTAGGTCCGCCCTGACGCGGGCGCACCCTCGTAGAACTACGAACCCCGGATGCGTGGGACGGTCAGCGCTGGACCCACTGGCCCTGGGCGTTGCGGTACCATTCGCCGGAGGTGATGCGCGGCATGACGATGGTCTCGAAGGCGCGGGCGGCGGCGACCTCGGTCGTGGTGCCGGCGGCCTGGGCGCTGCGGGCGTAGGCCTGGCGGCGCGCGTTGTTGGTCACCGTCACCGCCTCGGTCAGGGAGGCGTCAGGCGACGCCTGGCGGAAGGCGAGATAGCCGTCGGACTGTTCGCCCACCACGCCCCGCTGCTTGGCGGAGTCGATCAGCGCCTTTTGCTGGGCGGTCTGGGCGAAGGCCGCGCCCGCGGCCACGCCCAGCGCGGCGACGGCGGCGATGGCGACGAAGAGCTTGCGGAAGGACATGGGAGACGACTTTCGCATCAGAACAGGTTCGGGTTTTCGGCAAGGAGGTCCTGGAGCTCCTTGTCGAGGCGGACACGGACGTCGGCGTCGAGCTTGGCGTAGATCTGGATCGGGTCGACCTGCAGGCGGACCGTCGGCGTGCACGCGCCCGCGCCAACCGCGGCGATGAAGCCGATCAGGGCGAGGCTGGCGCGCTTCCGGGTCATGGGCGGGGTCTCCGGTTGATTCCGCGGTGACTTAACGCCGCTGGGGGTGAACGGGTTCTGAACGGCGAAGTCAGCGCCATCAAGACCCGGGATCGGGCTCCGCCTCGGGCGGGGCGGCGGCGTCCCGCGAGGGGTCCCCATTGCGGGCGCGGTTCAGCTCCAGCAGGTCGCCGATCAGCTGGTTCAGGTTCAGGGTGGTGTCGAGCGTCAGGTCGATGCCGGTGCCCGACGGCAGGGGCAGTTCGCGGTTGAGGAATTCGCGGCTGATGAATTCGGCGATGCCGATACGCAGTTCCTGGTGCTGCGGCGGGTCGTGGCGGCCGCGGATGCGGAACAGCACGCCGATGCGGCCCTCGTCGAGGCTGTTGACCTCGGCCGAGAGGATGTCGAACGACAGGTTCTCCATGGCCTGGTAGGCGAGGTCCTGGACCGTGTTGGGCGGCACGCCCTCCCCGCCGCCGCCGGCCTCCAGCCCGCTGAGCGCCTCGCGCTGGATCGACAGGCGGCCGGGCTGGACGGCGGCCAGCGTCCCGCCGGAGATACGGATGCCCGCCGTCGGGTCGGAGGTGAAGGGCAGGCGGCCGGAGACCACGGCGTCGAGCGCCACCCTGTCGCCGAACCCGGCGCCGGCGATGATCTCGCCCAGCTGGACCTTGTCCAGCACGATGACGCCGGTGAACGGCTGGCTGCGATCCAGCGGCAGGGCGAAGGGCTCGACGCGGACGACGCCGCCGGCCACGACCAGGTCGCCGCCCTCGACGGTCACCGCGGACTTGTCGAGGCCGAAGGTCAGTTCGATGTCGGTCAGCGGCGCCACGGACTCGAGCAGGTCGGCTGTCAGCCGCTGGCCGGGGGCGGTGACGAGGGGCGCGAGGCTGACGAAGTCCACGACGCCCTTCAGTCCCTTCACCGGACCGGCCGGGCTGACGAAGTCGAGATTGGGAATGGTGAGGCGGCCGGAACTGGAGCCCTCGGCGTCGGCGAGCCAGTCGACGCGGCCCTCGAACGACACCGAGCCGGTCGCGGGCGAGCCGACGAAGTCGCCGGCGAGGGGGCTGAGATCGGCCGGCTGGAGGCCGTCCTCCGTGAAGTCGATGGAGGGGGCGTCGATGTGCAGACCGCCGGCGCCGGAGGGGCCGTCATGGGCGAGGGTCAGGCGGCCGAGGGCGGTCTGGTCGCGCGACAGGTCGAAGGCGCCGGTCCAGTCCTCGCCGGCGAGCCGGGCCGAACCGGAGGCCTGCAGCGGGTTGAAGCGCAGCGGCGTGGTGGCGTCCTCGACCGTGGCGCCATCGATGCCTGCTTCGAGGCCGAGACCGGCCGGGCCGCCGGTGGCGGTGAAGCGCCCGCGTGCGTCGCGGAAGTGCATGGCGAGGAAGGGGGCGGAGGCGTCGAGGCCGGCCAAGGCGCCGTCGGCGCGCCAGCGCCCGTCGGCGATGCTGACCAGCGGCCGGCCGGTCGGACAGGCCCGGCCGGAGACGTCGGTGACGTCGTTCTCGCCCAGTTCGAGCCGCTCGACCGTGACCGGCGTGCAGGCCGCGGCGGCGTAGGTGACGCGCCCATTCGACGACGTCAGGCGGCCGCGGGTGTCGAGGGCGATGCCGCGGGCCAGCTCGAAGTCGAGCGCGGCGCGGCCGTCGAGGTCGGCGACGAAGCCGCCGGGGCTCAGCCGCCAGGCCGGAACGGCGAAGGCCGCCGCGGGCAGGCCGCGGCCGCGCGAGGCGGTCAGGTTGAAGGCGCCGCCGCCGCGGTCCCCGCGGGCGGCCGTGAAC
>JAEYUE010000259.1 GCA_023433655.1 Pseudomonadota bacterium
CGACGATGGTGACGTGGCGGGTCAGGCTCAGCTCGCCCGACTTGATGTCGATCCGGGCGCGGATGTCGTGGTGGGCGCCGTAGCGCGACTTGGCGCCCTTCTGGATCGCCTCCTCGATCGCCTCGACCACGATCTCCTTGTCGATGTTCTTCTCGCGCGCGACCGCATCGGCGATCTGCAGCAGTTCGAGTCGGTTCGCGGAAACGCCGGCGACAGCCATGCTCTAGTCCTCGGTCTCAGTGTTGTCGTTACGGGCGGCGCGCTTCTCGGCGCCCGCCTTCATCAGTTCGTCGGTCAGCACCAGCTTGGCGTCGACCAGCCAGGCGAAGGGGATCAGGGCGGTGTCCTCCTCCCCCTCCAGATCGATGGCGATGTTTTCGCCGTCGGTTCCGGCCAGAACGCCCTTGAAGCGCTTCCGGCCCTCGATCATCCGGTCCGTCTCCAGCCGCGCCTCGAAGCCTTCGAACAGGTCGAAGTCCGACTGACGGGTCAGCGGCCGGTCCACGCCCGGCGACGACACCTCCAGCAGATATTCGCCGCTGATCGGGTCGGCGGCGTCCAGCACCTCCGACACGGCCCGGCTCAGACGCGCGCACTCCTCGACGGCGATGTCGTGATCCGCCGGCCGCTCGGCCATGATCTGCAGCCGCCGCCGCTGCGTCCCGCCCATCAGCCGCACGCGCACGACGTCGAGACCCAGGCTCTCCGCCACGGGTTCGATCAACTCCAGCAGGGCGCGGTCTTCGGCGGTCTTGGCCTTCACGGCGGGGTCCCGGACAAAACAAAAGCGGCTGGCCGTCCGGGCCGCCGCTTCAATCGGCGCCGTCGGACGCCGGTCTAACGATGTGAGGCGGCATATAGACCCGCCAAAGCCGTTTGTCAGCCCCCCGCGTCGCCGCTGCCGATCATCATTGCCAAGCCCGCCTGCGCTCGCCAGAACAGTCGGCAATGAAAGTCCACTGGATCGGCCTCGAAACCCCCGGTCGCCTCGGGGTCTCGCGCAGGCCCGACGGCGGCGAATCCCTCGACGAACAGATCGCCCGACTGGCCCACGGCATGGTCGACCATGTCGTCAGCCTGCTCGAGCCGACCGAGGCCTCATCCCTCGGCCTCGCCGACGAGGCCGCGGTCTGCGAGCGGCACGGCGTCGGCTTCTACAACTTCCCCATCGTCGACCACGGCCTGCCCGCCAATGTCGAGCACTACCGGCGCGTCGCCCACGCCATGGACCGCCGCCTGCGCGCCGGTCAGGCCCTGGTCGTGCACTGTCGCGCCGGCCTTGGCCGGGCCCCCTCGCTGGCCATCAGCGCCCTCGTCGCCGGCGGCATGAACGTCGACGAGGCGATCCTGCGCGTCGGCCGGGCCCGTGGCCGCCCGGTCCCGGAGACCGACCAGCAGCTGGCGTTCCTGCGCGCCTTCGCCGCCGGCGGCGCCTGCGGTCAGACCAGCTCCAGCTGACCCAGATAGTCGCGCTTGCCGATGGGCAGGCCCAGGTGACGCAGGATGGCGTAGGCCATCGACACGTGGAAATAGAAGTTCGGCAGGGCGAAGCTGGTCAGATAGCCGGCCCCCGCGAAATTCAGCTCCACGCCCGGGAACCTCAGCTCGACCCGCCGGCCTTCCGCCCCCTCGAAGGCGGCGGCCTCGACGCCCTCGACGAAGGCGATCGACAGGGCGACGGTCTCTTTCAGCTCCGCCAGCGAGGCCTCGGCGTCGTCGGTCTTCGGCCACGGCTGGCCGGTCAGGCGGGCGACGCAGCTGCGCGCCGAGAAGGCGGCCATGCGGATCTGGTCGGGGAAGGGCTTCATGTCCGGGGCCAGCCGCGCCTCCATCAGCGCCGCCTCGTCGAGGCCCGCCTCGACGGCGCGGTCCAGCAGACCGTCCAGCGCCCTCAGCCCGCGCAGGAACATGGAGACGGCGACGCGGTCGGTGGCGAGGCTCATGGATGGCTCCTTCTGGCAGGCCCGCCTTCTGCTACGCTTCGCGCACGAACTCCAGAAAGATCGGCGGCGTGTCGCCCAGCTTCTTCTCCTCGTAGCGGGTGACCACGTGATCGGCCGGCGGCTCGCGCCAGTCGTCGGCCCGCTCCGCCGTCCACGCCAGCCCCGGCGTCCGCTCGAACCGCTCCAGCGCCCAGTCGGCGTAGTCCTTCCAGGCGGTGACGAACCTCAGCCGCCCGCCCGGCTTCAGCAGCCGCGCGAGCTCCGCCGCCGTCTCGTCCTGCACCAGTCGCCGCTTGTTGTGCCGCGCCTTGGGCCAGGGATCGGGAAACAGGATCATCACCCGGTCCAGCGAGGCGTCGGGCAGGGCCCTCATGATGTCGCGCGCGTCGCCGGCGTGCAGCCGCACGTTCTTCAGCCCGCGCTCGTCGACGTGGCGCAGCGCCGAGCCGACCCCGTTCAGGAACGGCTCGCAGCCGATCATCAGGGCGTCGGGATGGCGGCTGGCCTGCTCGGCCAGATGTTCGCCCCCGCCGAAGCCGATCTCCAGCCAGACCTCGGCGGCGCCGGGCATCAGCCCTTGCGGATCGATCGGCCCGCCGACCGGGTCCGGCACGGCGATGGTGGGCAGAAGCGTATCGACCAGCGCCGCCTGCCGCGGCTTCAGGGAGCGCGACTTGATGCGGCCGAACGAGCGGAGCGGCCGGTGGGCGGGGTCGTCGGGGGAGGTCATGCCGCGGCGTTTAGATGGTCGAGGGTCGAGGGTCGAGGGTCGGGGGTCGGGGGACAAGCTGAGACGATGCGACCGCCCGACCGGCAAATCCTGATCGTGGCGCCGTGGCCTGGGCGAAAACCTCCTCGACCCCCGACCCCCGACCCTCAACCCTTCTTCAGGCCAGCGTCCGCAGCTTCTCCACCAGATCCGTCCGCTCCCACGAGAAGCCCCCGTCCGCCTCGGGCGCCCGGCCGAAATGGCCGTAGGCGGCGGTGCGTCGGTAGATCGGCCGGTTCAGACCCAGATGCTCGCGGATCGCCCGCGGGCTGGCCCCGCCGATCAGCTTCGGCAGCTCCCGCTCCAGCACCGCCTCCTCGACCTTGCCGGTGCCGTGCAGGTCGACATGCACCGACAGCGGCTTCGACACGCCGATGGCGTAGCTGATCTGGATGGTGCAGCGCTCCGCCAGGCCGGCGGCGACCACGTTCTTGGCCAGGTAGCGGCAGGCGTAGGCGGCCGAGCGGTCGACCTTGGTCGGATCCTTGCCCGAGAAGGCGCCGCCGCCGTGCGGGGCCGCGCCGCCGTAGGTGTCGACGATGATCTTGCGGCCGGTCAGGCCGGCGTCGCCGTCGGGCCCGCCGATCTCGAACGAGCCGGTCGGGTTGATGTGCCACTCGGTCTCGTTGGTGATGAAGCCCTCCGGCAGCACCTCGCGCACATAGGGCTTCACGATGGCCGCGACCTGGTCCTGGGTCAGCCCGGCCTTGTGCTGGGTCGAGACCACGATCGAGGTGGCGCGCACCGGGCGGCCGTTCTCGTAGTGCAGGGTCACCTGGCTCTTGGCGTCCGGCTCCAGCCCCGGCTCGCGCCCGGCGTGCCGCGCCTCGGCCAGCTTGCGCAGGATGTTGTGGCTGTACTGCAGGGTCGCCGGCATCAGCTCCGGCGTCTCGTTCGAGGCGTAGCCGAACATGATGCCCTGGTCGCCCGCCCCCTCGTCCTTGTCCTCGCCGGCGTCGACGCCCTGGGCGATATGGGCCGATTGCGGGTGCAGGTGGTTCTCGAAGACCAGCTTCTCCCAGTGGAATCCGTCCTGCTCGTAGCCGATGTCGCGCACCACCCGGCGCACCGTCGCCTCGATCTCGTCCTTCACCCCGGGCGCCCACTGGCCCTTCGTGTCCATGATGCCCTCGCCGCGGATCTCGCCGGCCAGCACCACCAGATTGGTGGTGGTCAGGGTCTCGCAGGCCACCCGCGCCTCGGGGTCCTTGGACAGGAACAGGTCGACGACGGCGTCCGAAATCTGGTCTGCGACCTTGTCGGGGTGTCCTTCCGAAACGCTTTCGGAAGTGAAGAGGAAGGACGTTCTGGACAAGGGCGGGCTCCTGGGGCGGCGGTCGCCGGCAGACATATAAAGATATGTTTATATGTTCAAGGGACCTTGCGTCGACGCCAGACAGCGACGGCCGCGGCGGGCCGCTCCCTCGCCAGCCATCGCTCGAGAACGCCGGCCGTCAGGGCGACGTAGAACAGCAGCCCCAAGCCCACACGCGCCGAGATGGCGGCATCCCAGCTGATGTCGGTCACCACGGTCAGCACATGAACGACCACCGAAAAGACAGCGGCGATGGCCACCACGAAGGGCCACCACCGGTTGGACCGGAAGGCCAGCCAACCGAAGGCCGCAGCCTCAAGCCCGTCCTCGATGAACGAGTCCACATAGACGTCGCCGATCAGCCATATGCGGTATGAGAAGATCAGTTCGCTCCACAGCGCCAGGCCGGCGCCGAACCGTTCGGCCGGGCCTCCCCACGCCCAGCAGACCACGGGCGCCACGAGGGAGATGACGGCGTGAGCCAGGACGAAGGGGGGAATTCCGTCCAGCATTCGCCCTCAGCGGCTTCCGGCGGGGTCGGCCGATGCGGCGAGGCGGCTGACCGGCGCCTCCCCGGCCAGCCAGCGCTCGGCGACACCGCCGAACAGGCTGACGCTGACGACCATCCACAGCCCGATGCGGGCCGAGATGGCCTCGAAGCGGCCGAGGCCCGGAAGGACCTGTTCGAGGATGAACACCAGGACGCAGAGCGCCAGCGACGCCGAGGCGATCAGGATCCACCAACGGTCCGATCTGAAGGCCTGCCAGGCGAAGACGGCCGCGACGAGGAATTCGGAGGCCGCAACCACCTCGTGCGAGCCTGGCGCGGCGAAGGTCAGGGTCGTAATCGCCTGATCGGCCAACAGGAAGGGAACGACGAAGCGCTCGGTGTGGCCGCCGCGAAGCCAGGCGGCGACACACCCCGCCCATAGAAGCATGTTCGACGCGAGCAGAACGGGGGTGATGCGGGCCTCTCCCGTTAATATCAGGCGGACGAACTCGCCGGGCGCGGCCCGATCCTGGACACGGCGCCTTCTCCGGCCAGCCAGCGCTCCGCGACCCCGGCCACCAGCGCGAGGTGGATGACGAACCACAGGCCCCCCCGGGCGGAGATGCCCGCATATTCGGACAGCCCCGGCCCCGTCCATTCGAGCACGAAGACCAGAACGCAGAGCATCAGCGCGGCGAACGCGACCAGCACCCACCATCGCTCTGACCTGAACGCGAGCCAGGCGAAGATCGTCGCGACCACGATCTCCGACCCCCCTATGACGTCGTGCCCCCCGGGCATCCCTGAGACCGCACGGGTCAACGCATAGTCCCAGAACAGCACTGCGACGGCGAGCCTCTCGGTATGGCCTCCGCGCAACCAGGCGAAGGCGAACGACACCCAGACCAGGACCTGGACGCCCAGAAAGATCGGAGCGAGGCGGGCTCCTTCAGCCATGGTCGCGTCAACCTTCGCGGCCGCTCGTCACCACGTCCGGGGCGGTCACATGGCCGATCTCGCGAGCCTGATCGGCATAGGCCAGGATCACATCGGCCACGGCCTTGAGCACCAGGGCCGTCAGGACGACGATGGCCAGCAGGATCAGCAGGCGCGCGCCCCAGCCGCGGGGCGGCGGCCGGTAGCCTAGGCGGGGGCCCGCGCCCCCACCTGGGCCATCACCCAGCCCGCGCTCAGCACCTGCTGCAGCAGCTCCCGCGGCGTCGCCTGCGCCGCGTCGTCCGCCAGTCCCCTCAGCAGGTGGCTGCTCACCGGGTCGTTCGCCCCCGTCGGGCTGAACGCCGTCAGCGCCGCCTCCAGATCCTCCCAGGTCCAGTGCGGAAGCGGCGTGCTGTTCGATGCCATGATCGGCCTCCCTCTCTCGGGAGCTATCAACCGCCGACGCGCCGTCGCCGCCAATGGGGTCTTTCGGCCCTGGTACGTTTCGTTCCAGCATCGCCAGCGCCGCCTTGCGCCGGTTGACGCCCAGCCGGCGGCAGGCCTCGTGCACGTGCTTCTTGACCGTAGCCTCGGACAGGCCGAGTCGGCCGGCGATCTCCTTGTCCGTCAGGAAGGCGGTCAGCCGAAGACACTCTTCCTGGCGGGCGCTGAGGCGCTTCGACATTCTACCTCCGGTACGAGCCAAAGAACTACGGCGCGCGAACGCGGTCGTCCAGTATCGGAAACCTCGGGGAAGGCGAATGAAGGGAGAAATGGTGCCGCTTGCGTGACTCGAACACGCGACCCCCGCATTACGAATGCGATGCTCTACCAGCTGAGCTAAAGCGGCCTTGGGCGCGGCGGGTCGGGGCCGCCGGCGCGAGAGGCGCTCTTTATACGCGGGGCGGGGGCTTGCCAAGCGCCTCCAGCATCGCGGCCTCGTCCGGGCGGACGGCGACGCGCAGGTCCGCCTCCGGCTGCGGGCCCAGCGCCGCCGCCGCGGCCTTTGAGATCGCCACCACGGTGCGCCCGCCGAGCGCTGTCGCGGCGGCCAGCGCCCGGCCCGCGCGCGGCGAATGCAGCAGCACGGCGTCCCAGTCGGCCGGCGGCGCGGCCCCGGTTTCGACCGCCTCATAGACCGGCAGCCGCCGCACCTC
>JAEYUE010000350.1 GCA_023433655.1 Pseudomonadota bacterium
GCTCGGCCCTGATGCTGCTGGTGACGGCCCTGATCGCCCTTCCGCTGGGCGTCGGCGCCGCCCTCTACCTTGAGGAGTTCGCGCCCAAGGGCCGGATCACCAATCTGATCGAGGTCAACATCAACAACCTGGCCGCGGTGCCGTCGATCATCTACGGCCTGCTCGGCCTCGCCCTGTTCATCAACTGGATGCACCTGCCGCGCGCCAGCCCGCTGGTCGGAGGCCTGGTGCTGGCCCTCATGGCCCTACCGACCATCATCATCGCCACCCGCTCGGCGCTGAAGGCGGTGCCGCCCTCGATCCGCGAGGCGGCCCTGGCCATGGGCGCGTCGAAGACCCAGACGGTCTTCCATCACACCCTGCCGCTGGCCATGCCCGGCGTGATGACCGGGGCCATCATCTCCATGGCCCACGCCCTCGGAGAGACCGCGCCCCTGCTGCTGATCGGCATGGTCAGTTTCGTGCCTGGCGTGCCGGCCGCCCTGACCGAGCCGACGGGCGCCCTGCCCTCGCTGATCTACATCTGGGAAAACGCCTCGGAGCGCGCCTTCCACGAGCGCACCGCCGCGGCCATCCTCGTCCTCCTCGCCTTCATGATCGTCATGAACGCCGCCGCCGTCCTGTTGCGGCGACGCTTCGAACGCCGGTGGTAGTCCGATGAAATCCAAGGTCTTTCACGCGCCCGACGGCGCCCAGGGCTCCGCTTCGGAGCCCCGCGCCGGCGGCATCGCCCCGCCCGCGGCCCGGCACGGCGGCGACCCGAACGCCCCGATCAAGATCTGCGCCCGCGACGTCTCGGTCTTCTATGGCGAGAAGCAGGCCCTGCACGAGGTCTCGCTCGACATTCCGGACAAGACGGTCACCGCCCTGATCGGCCCTTCGGGTTGCGGCAAGTCGACCTTCCTGCGGACCATGAACCGCATGAATGACACCATCCCCGGCGCCCGCGTCACCGGCCGCATCGAGATGGACGGAGAGGACATCAACGCCCGCTCGGTCGACCCGGTGCTCCTGCGCGCCCGCGTCGGCATGGTGTTCCAGAAGCCCAACCCCTTCCCCAAGACCATCTACGAGAACGTCGCCTACGGCCCGCGCATTCACGGCCTCGCCGATGGCAAGGACCAGTTGGACGGCATCGTCGAGGCCTCGCTGAGGCGCGCTGGCCTGTGGGACGAGGTCGCCGACCGTCTGCATTCGCCCGGCACCGGACTGTCCGGCGGCCAGCAGCAGCGGCTGGTCATCGCCCGCGCCATCGCCGTCGAGCCCGAGGTCATCCTGATGGACGAGCCCTGCTCGGCGCTCGATCCGATCGCCACGGCGAAGATCGAGGAGCTGATCGACGAACTGCGCGAGCGCTACTGCATCGTCATCGTCACCCACTCCATGGCCCAGGCGGCGCGGGTCAGCCAGCGCACGGCCTTCTTCCATCTCGGCCGCCTGGTCGAGGTGGGCGACACCGAGGATCTGTTCACCAATCCGCGCGAGCGGCGCACGCTCGACTACATCACCGGCCGCTTCGGCTAGGAGCCGTCATGACGCAGCATACCGTAAAAGCCTATGGCGACGAGCTGGACCAGCTCACCGCCGAAGTCGCCCGCATGGGCGGCCTGGCCGAGGCCCAGGTCGCCGACGCCATCGAATCCGTCGCCCGCCGCGACATCGCCCTGGGCCGCGCCGTGGTCGAACGCGACCAGAAGCTGGACGCCCTGCACCGCGAGATCGAGAAAAAAGCCATCCGCCTGATCGCCCTGCGTCAGCCGGTCGCCACCGACCTGCGTCGCACCCTCGCGGCGATGAAGCTGGCCACCGACCTCGAGCGCACCGGCGATCTCGGCAAGAACATCGCCAAGCGCGGCCTGGTGCTGGCCGAGGGCGAGCCGATGCAGCCCCTGACGCGCTCCATCGAGCGCATGGGCAAGCTGGTGTCGACCCGCCTGCGCGACGTTCTGGACGCCTACGCCGCCGGCGAGGTCGACCGCGCCCTGGCGGTGTGGAACTCCGACGACGAGGTCGACGAGCACTACAACAGCCTGTTCCGTGAGCTGCTGACCTACATGATGAGCGACCCGAGGACGATCGGGGCCTGCACCCATCTGCTGTTCATGGCCAAGAACCTTGAACGCATCGGCGACCACGCCACCAACATCGCCGAGACCATCTACTACGAGATCACCGGCGAGGACTTCGTCGGCGAGCGCCCGCGCTGGAACCCCGACGCCGCCGAAGACACGCCCGAACCGCCGACCGCCGACTGACCCCCCGGAGAACCGCCGTGCAGCCGTATATCCTGGTGATGGAAGACGAGGACGCCTTGGCCACCCTCGTCCAGTACAACCTCGAGAAGGAAGGATACCGCGTCGTGGTCGCCGCCGACGGCGAGGAGGGGATGCTGCAGATCGAGGAGCGCATGCCCGACCTCGTCCTGCTCGACTGGATGCTGCCGAAGCTGTCGGGCATCGAGGTCTGCCGCCGCAGCCGCGGCAAGGCCGAGACCCGCAACCTGCCGATCATCATGCTGACGGCGCGCGGCGAGGAGACGGACCGCGTCCGCGGCCTCGACACCGGCGCCGACGACTACATGACCAAACCCTTCTCGATGGTCGAGCTGAACGCCCGCATCCGCGCCGTCCTGCGCCGCATCCGCCCTGGTCTGGCCGACGACCGCCTGACCCACGGCGACATCGTCATCGACCGCGTCGCCCACCGCGTCCGCCGCGCCGGCCAGGAAGTCCACCTCGGCCCGACGGAGTTTCGCCTGCTCGATCACCTGATGCAGCATCCCGGCCGGGTGTTCAGCCGCGAGCAGCTGCTCGACGCCGTCTGGGGCTCGGACGTCTACGTCGAGGCCCGCACCGTCGACGTCCACGTCGGCCGCCTGCGCAAGGCGCTGAACATCGACGGCACGGTCAACCCGATCCGGACGGTGCGGTCGGCGGGGTATTCGCTGGACCTGGGGGGCTGACGCGGGCCTGAACCCTCTGCGGCGCCGCAGAACGGGTTCGACACTGGCGCGCACCTGGCTGCGGTGGCGCGGGGCGTGATGCGGAGCTGAGGGCAGCAGAGAAACCGGCGGATCGGCGCCGGCAGTCGAACATTTGACGTCTGCACGTTACAATTGTAACGTCCTGACGACAATACAAGTGGACGACCATGTCATCTGCACCTCCCAGCCCCAGCGAGACCGAGCTGGAGATCCTCAAATGCTTCTGGCGCGACGGCGACCTGTCGGCGCGGGAGCTGCAGCAGAGGATCGCCGGCCATCTGAACTGGACGCCGTCGACCACGCGGACCGTGCTGGAGCGGATGCGCGCCAAGGGGCTGCTGTCGCGCCGCGATGTACACGGCATGGCGGTCTATTCCCACGTCCATCCCAAGGTTGAGGTGCTGGGCGGACTGATGCGGCGGCTCTCCGCCGTGCTTGAGCTCGACACCCTGCCCGCCGCCGCCTTCACCGGCAGCCAGATCCTCAGCGAGGCCGAGATCGCCGAACTGGAGGCGATGCTGAACCGGGCCGATGACGGAGGGGCGCCGAAATGACCGCGCCCGAGCTGCTTGCCCTGTCGCTGGTCCTGTCCGTCGCTGTGGCGGCGCTGGGCCTCGCCCTGATGCGCGCCGTCGAGCGCCGCATCGCCGACCCGGTGCTGCGCGAGCGCGGCTGGGCGGCGACCCTGTACATCTCCGTCCTCCCGCCCGTCGTCGTCGGCCTCATGCTGCTGACCCCCGCGCCCCTCGTGACCGCGCCGGCGGCCTCGACGGCGACGGACGCGACGACCGTCCTGATGGAGGTCCAGGGCGCGGCTGCGCCGGCACCGGTCGACCTCATCCACGCCGCCGCCCTGGCCGCGCTCGCTCTGGCCGGGCTGATAGCGATCTTCGGGATCGCGACCCTTGGCCTGCGGCTGTTTCGCCTGCGACGGCTGATCCGGACCACCCATGTCGCCTCCACCGAACTTGTCAGTGTCGTGAAAGGGGCGGCCCGCGAGATCGGCGCGCCCGTGCCGGCCGTCCGGGTCCGGCCGACCGGCGCGGAGGCTCTGCTGGCCGGCCTGCGTCGACCGGTCCCGATCCTGCCGGCCGCGCTGGCGGACGCCCCCGGCAGCCCCACCACGCGCGCCGTCTGCGCCCACGAGCTGGCCCATTTGAAGCGCGGCGACCATCGCGCCCTGTGGATCGAGGAAGCCCTGCTCGCAGTGGCGGCCTGCAATCCGCTGCTGCGCCACATCCGCGACCATCGCGCCGCGGCCCGCGAGGAAGCCTGCGACGCCGCGGCCCTGTCAGGGACCCCGGACGAACAGCGCCGCCTCTACGCCCGTGCGCTGCTTGAGGCCGTCCGGGCCTCAGGCGTCGGGCAAACCGCCCCCGCCCTCTCGTTCACCAGCGCCAGAAGGACCTTCGTCATGAACCGCCTGAAAGCTGTCCTCGACCCCGCCGCGCCCGCCCGGGCCGGTTCGCGCCACGCCGTCATCGGGGCGACCGCCCTCGTGGCCGGCCTCGCCTGCGCCGGTTCCTTCGCCGTCGCGGCCCAAAGGCAACCCACCCTCGCCGAAGCGTCCGAAGACCTTGGCGCGGTGCGGCAGCCGACCGGGGCACCCCTGGCCGAGGCGGGCGCGGTCGCCTCGGTCGCGCGTCCAGCGCCGCTGCCGGAGGTCGTTCCGCCCGCGCCGTCGCAACCCGTCGCCGCCGCGCCGGCCGAGGCCCCGGCGATTGTCGCCGCCGAACAGGCCCAGGAGCCGTCCCCGCCGACCGAGATCAGCCGCGTGACCTGGAGCCGGCACCCGACCCCCATGTATCCTGCCCCGGCCGCCGCGAACGGCGTCGAGAGCGGGACCGTCAGCCTGTCCTGCGTCGTCGGGGCGGACGGGTCAGCCTCCGACTGCACCCTGCTTTCGGAGACTCCCGAGGGTCAGGGGTTTGGCGAGGCGGCGCTGGCTTCCATGCAGACCGCGCGCTTCTCGCCGGACGTGCTCGAGCGCTCGGCTCCGGGCACACGGGCGCGCTTCACCATCCGGTTCCGGTTGGCCGAATAGGCGCCTAGGCCTCGCCGGCCTCCTCCGGGGTCAGCTGGTATATGGTCGCGCAGTACTCGCAGGTAACGTGGATCCGGCCGTCGGGCTCGACCATCTCCGCCCGCTCCTCGGGCGAGAAGGAGGCCAGGACGGTGCCGATGCGGTCCTTCGAGCAGCGGCACACGGCCTTGAGCGCGCGCGGGTCCTCGAGCCGCACGCCGTCCTCGTGGAACAGGCGGTACAGCAGGGTCTCGGGCGTCACAGTCGGGTCGACCAGTTCGTCGTCGCCGAGGGTCTGGAACAGGGCCCGGCTGCGGTCCCAGACGTCCTCGGTGGAGCCGCGCGCGGCGTCGCCGGCGATCAGCTGGATCATCGCCCCGCCGGCGCGCCACGTCGTGCCGCCCGCCGTTGTCACGGCGCCGACGGCGAGCAGCACCTGCGTCGGGATCTGCTCCGACTGCTGGAAATAGTGTTCCGCCGCCAGCGACAGGCTCTCGCCCTCGATCGGCGTGATGCCCTGCGTCCGTTCGAAGTCGGGGCCGCGGTCCAGGGTCATGATGAACAGACCCTCGCCCAGCAGGGTTCGCGCGCCGGGGCGGGAGAAGCCCTGCGAGGCGGCGGCGACCTCGGCCTCGTCGAACCGGCAGTAGCCGCGCAGGTGCCCCTGGGTGTCATAGTCGGCGACCACATAGCGCACCGGTCCGTCACCCTGGGCCTGGACGATCAGGCGGCCTTCGAATTTGAGGCTGGAGCCTATGAGAGCCGCGAGCGCGCAGGCCTCGCCCAGCAGGGCGGCGACCGGCTCGGGATAGGCGTGGGCCGACAGGATGGCGTCGATCGTCTCACCCAGCCGGACCAGCCGGCCGCGCCCCGGCCAGCCCTCGATCTGGAAGGCGGCGGCGAGGTTGTCGGCCGAAGAAGCGGAAGGCGCGGCGGCGGGCGCGTGATCGGTCACGGCGGTCCTCTGAAAGGGGCGATGGTCGGAAGCGCCGCAAGATAGGCGCCCGTATCGCGGTTGGTAAGGGCGGCGTGCTACAGCAGGAACAGGCGGGGCCGCGCCCCCGTTCCTGCCCAAGGCCCGAGACTCCATTTCCCCCGGCGAGCTGATGACCAGACCCACCCTCAAGCCCCTGAACCAGCAGGCCATCGTGGTCACCGGCGCGACCTCGGGCATCGGCCTGGCCGTGGCCCGCCGGGCGGCGCGGGCCGGCGCCTGCGTCTTCCTGATCGCGCGCGGCGAGAGCGACCTCAAGACCCTGACCGAGGAGCTCCAGGCCGCGGGCGCCCGAGCCGCCTGGGCCGTCGCCGACGTCGCCGACCACGACGCCCTGAAGGAGGCTGCGGAGAAATGCGTGCGCCTGTTCGGCGGCTTCGACACCTGGGTCAACAACGCCGGCGTGTCGATCTTCGGCGCCATCCGCGAAACCTCGCTGGAGGACCAGCGGCGGCTGTTCGAGACCAACTACTGGGGCGTGGTCAACGGCTCGATCGTGGCGGCCGAGCACCTGCGCGAGCGTCGCGACGGCGGGGCGATCATCAACGTCGGCTCCATCCTGTCCGACGCGCCGATGCCGGTGCAGGGGATATACTCCGCCTCCAAGCACGCGGTGAAGGGCTTCACCAACGCCCTGCGGATGGAGCTGATGCGCGAGGGCGCGCCGATCGCCGTCAGCCTGGTCAAGCCGGCCGCGCTGGACACCCCCTACAACAAGCACGCCCGCAACCTGACCGGCTATGCGGTGCAGAATCCGCAGCCGGTCTATGCGACCCATGTCGCCGCCGACACCATCCTGTACTGCGCAGCCCATCCGATCCGCGAGATCACCGTCGGCGGCGGCGGACGGCTGATCGCCAGCTTCTATTCGGCCCTGCCGGGCGTGGCGGAACCACTTTTCGCGCGGTTCGCTCCTAGCCTGATGCGGGACAGGCGTTCCGCCTGGCAGCCGGACGAGGACGGGCTCTACGACCCGACCGAGGACGGTCTCGACGAAGAGGTCTACTATCCGATGGTTCGACAATTCTCCGCGCTCGCCGAGGTGAGGAAGCACCCGGGCATCGCCGCCGGCGTGGTGGCCATTCTGGCCGGGGTCGGCCTGGCGACCCTGCTGCTCAACCAGCGCACGGGGCCGACGCGGCTGGAGGCGCTGCGCGGCCGGTTCAATCCGCGCGACTGGGTGGACGCCGCGGGCCTTCGCACCCGCATCGACGATCTGGCGGAGTCCGTCCGCCGGGGCGTTGGCGAGGTCGGCGACCGCGCCCATGAGTTCGGCGACGAAGCCGCCCACCGCTCGCGGCGTTTCCTCGACGACACCCGGCGCGGTTCCCGCAAGGCCATGAAGAAGCACGGCCGCCGCGCCCGGCGCTACGCCGCCGAGGCCGGCGAATACGCCCGCGACCATGCGAAGGAAGGCGGCGCCATCCTGGCCCTGGCCACCATCGCCGCGGCCGTGGGCGCGGCCGCGCTGGACGCGCGTCGGCCTGACAGCCGCCTGCGCAGCCTCGGTCGCTTCTAGATCGACGGGCGAAGGCCGTTGCTGCACCTGCGAAGGTGCGCGAAGGTCGCCGCATGACCGGTGCGGCGACCACTTTTGTCTTCGATTTCGATTCCACCCTGGTGGATTTCGAGACGCTCGAGTTCCTGGCCGGCGTCGCCCTGGCCGATCATGACGACGCCAGTTCGGTCCGCAAGGAGATCGCACGGCTGACCGATCTGGCCATGGCCGGTGACCTGCCCTTCGCCGAGGCCCTGACCCGTCGGCTGGCGCTGCTGCCGCTGACCCGCGCTCACGTCGACTCGCTCGCCCGGGACGCGGAGCGTCATCTGACCGCCTCGGTCCGCCGGAACCTCGACTTCTTCCGCCAGCAGGCGGGCCGCGTGGTCATCGTCTCGGGCGGCTTCCGCGAAATCGTCGAGCCCGTGGCCCGGGCGCTCGGCGTGCCCGGGTCGCTGATCGTGGCCAACGACCTGACCTACGATGACGAAGGCCGGGTGACCGGCGTGGCCGAAAGCCCCCTGCTCGCTCCCCTCGGCAAGGCGGAGGCCCTGAAGGCGCTCGGGCTCTCGGGCCCTGTGATCATGGTGGGCGACGGCTGGACCGACGCGGAGGTGCGCCAGGCCGGCGTCGCCGACCGCTTCTACGCCTTCACCGAAGTGATCCGCCGCGATCCGGTGGTCGCCGCAGCCGACGCCGAGGTGCGGTCGGTCGACGAACTGCTGCACCTCGAGGGGCTCTCGGGGCGCTGGTCCTACCCCCGCAGCCGCATGCGCATCCTCCTGCTTGAGAACGTCCACCCCGCCGCCGTCGAACGGCTCGAGGCGGCCGGCTATACGGTCGAGACGGAGTCCGGAGCCCTCGACGAGGACGCCCTGATCGACCGGCTGCGCGGGGTGCATGTGCTCGGTGTGCGCTCGAAGACGGCCGTCAGCGCCCGTGTCCTTGACGCCGCCGACCGCCTGATGGCGGTCGCCGCCTTCTGCATCGGAACCAACCAGATCGACCTCGGCGCCGCCGCCGAACGCGGGGTGGCGGTGTTCAACGCCCCCTGGTCAAACACCCGCTCGGTCGTCGAACTGGCCATCGGCCTGACCATCGCCCTGCTGCGCGATGTCGCCGACAAGTCCGCCGCCATGCATCGCGGCGAATGGAACAAGTCGGCGGCCGGGGCGCGCGAGCTGCGCGGCAAGACCCTGGGCATCGTCGGCTACGGCGCCATCGGCTCACAGCTGTCGGTGCTGGCCGAGGCCCTCGGCATGCGGGTCGTCTTCCACGATCTCAGCGAGCGTCTCGCCCTGGGCAACGCCCGACAGGCGCCTTCGCTTGACGCCCTCCTGGCCGACAGCGACGTGGTCAGCCTGCACGTCGACGGCCGGGCCGCCAACACCTCCCTGATCGGTGCAGCCGAGCTGGCGCAGATGAAACAGGGGGCGCTGCTCTTGAACCTGTCGCGCGGCCACGTGGTCGATGTCGGGGCCTTGGCCCAGGCGCTGGTCTCGGGCCGCATCGGCGGCGCCGCGATCGACGTCTTTCCGGAAGAACCGGCGAGCAACGCCGAGCCCTTCGACAGCCCGCTGCGCGGCCTGAGGAACGTCATCCTGACGCCCCACATCGGCGGCTCGACCGAGGAGGCCCAGGAGGCCATCGCCGAATTCGCCGCCGAGCGGCTGCTGGGCTACCTCAACCGCGGCGACACCACCTTCTGCGTCAACCTGCCCAACGTGCAGCTCGCCGAGGTCACCGGGGCGCACCGCATCCTCCACATCCACCGCAATCAGCCCGGGGTGCTGGCCGAACTGAACCGCGCCCTCGCCGCCTCGGGCCTGAACATCCTCGGCCAGCATCTGAAGACCGACGAGCGGACCGGCTACGTCATTACTGACGTCGATCGCGACTACGACCGCGCCGCCCTGGACGCGCTGCGCGGTGTGGCCGGGACGCTGCGCTTCCGAATGCTGCACTGAAAGCTTCCCCGGCGGCATCTTGCGCGTCGTCAATTCCCGCGCAGAGTGCGGGTAACGGCCGCATGATGACGGCCGATGGAGGATCATCGATGTCTCGTTTCCTGCGCCACGCGGCCGCCGCCGCGCTCGCCGTCGCCGCCGCGGGGGCCCTGGCGTCCGCCGCCAGCGCCCAGACCTATGGACGTCTGGTCGTGTTCGGCGACAGCCTGAGCGACAACGGCAACCTGTACGCCGTCACCGGCGGAACCCAGCCCCTTTCGCCGCCCTACTACCAGGGCCGCTTCTCCAATGGTCCGGTCTTCACTGAACTGCTGGGCTTCGACGCCGGACGGTTCACCGCCGGCGCGCCCGTGACCGGCAGCGTCAACTACGCCTTCGGGGGCGCCCGCACCGACAACGCCGCCAGCCCGCCCGGCATGCGCAACCAGCTGCTCGCCTACCTCGGCGGCGGCGGCACCTTCGGCTCCAACGACCTGGTCAGCATCCTCGGCGGCGCCAACAACATCTTCCAGGCCTTCCCCGCCGCCGCCGGCAATCCGCTGACCGCCCAGGCGACCATGCAGGCGGTGGCCACGAGGGCCGCCGGCGATATCAACTTCATCGTCGACAGCGTGGCCGGCGCCGGCGCCGGCACCATCCTGGTCACCAACCTGCCGCGCCTGGGGATCACGCCGCAGTTCTCGGCCAGCAACCCCCTGGTCGGGCCCGCGGGCTCGGCGCTGGCCGACTTCGCCGGGACCAGCTTCAACTCCGCCCTGTCGGCCGGGCTGTTCGCCGTCGCCGCGAACAACCCGGACAGCAACATCATCCTGATGGACCTGTACAAGATCAGCGATCCGTTGGCGGCGAATCCCGGGGCCTTCGGCCTGACCAACGCCAGCAGCGCCTGCTTTAACCAGGCGACGCTGACCGTCTGCTCGGACCCCGACAGCTACCTGTACTGGGATGGGGTTCACCCGACCGCCGCCGGACACAGGCTGATCGCCGCCCTCGCCAACGACTACCTCTACTACGGCGACATCGGCGCCCATTCGACGGTGCAGGCCGAGACCGCCTTCCGCCAGCGCGAGGACCTGCTGGACCTCGCCAGCGAGAGCCTGTCGACCCGCGGCGCCTGGGAGCCCGGCACGCGCCTGACCTTCGGCGCCCTCTATGACTCGGTCGAGACCGACGCCCGCGGCGTCATCGCCGAAGCCGAGGCCACGGGCTGGGGCGGCCGGGTCGGGCTGGACCACGTCATGTCGAACAGCATGCGCTGGGGTCTGGCGGGGACCTTCCGCACCGCCGACGTCGAGGCGGGGCCGATGGCCTTCGATCTCGAAACCTACGCCCTCGACCTCTACGCCGGCTGGCGTTCGGGCAGCATGTTCGTCAACGCCACGGTCGGCGGGTCGATCGAGCAGTATGACGAGATCACCCGCGCCACCTCGCTGGCCCCGATCGTCCACACCGGCGACACCAACGGCGGCAGCCTCGGCGCGCGCGTCCAGGCCGGAACCTGGTTCGACATGGGCGGCGTCGCCCTGTCGCCGCGCGTGGCAGTGAACTTCGTCACCACCGACGTCAACGGCTACGTCGAGCAGGGCGTCGCCGCCCAGTACGAGTATCAGGACCGCACCGTCCAGTCGGCCAGCGGCGAGGTCTCACTG
>JAEYUE010000351.1 GCA_023433655.1 Pseudomonadota bacterium
GCCCGATCAGGTCCAGCACGCGGGCCCCGGGCGCCTCGACGAGGGCCGCGCCCGACCCGACCAGCCGCGCCCCCGGACCCAGCCCGCGCGCCCGCTCGCCCGCTGACTCGGTCGTCAGGGCCTCCGCCGGCCCGGTCGGCGCTCGGTCGCGCCACAGGCGGGCGTAGACCTGTCCCCGCCGGGCGTCGATCAGGGCCGCGACCGGCCCCTCGCCAGCGGCCGAGGCGGCGAGCCCGTCGAGGGTCGAGATGCCGACCACCGGCCGGTCCAGCGCCGCCCCCAGCCCCTGGGCGAAGGCCAGCCCGACCCTCAGGCCGGTGAACGACCCCGGCCCGACCGTGACGCCGATGCGCTCGACGCCGTCGAACCCGCCGGCCTCCGCCACGGCGTCGCGGACCATGCCGCCCAGCCGCTCCTGATGCCCCCTGGCCATGGCCTCGGACCTCAGGCCCAGCGCGCGCACGACCCCGCCGTCGACCTCGAACACGCCCGCGCTGCACAGGGCCAGCGCCGTATCGACGACCAGCACCCTCACGCCAGGGCCTCCGCGGCGGCGGCCGTCAGTCGTCGCGCGCCAGCGCCCGCACCACCTGCGCCACGGCCTTGCGCAGGTCGCGGTCCTCGATGAGCGGCCACGCCGCCGCGACCGCCCGCCCGTCCGCCGTGGCGGTGATGAAGCGCAGCTCCTCCCAGCCCGCGTCGCCGCTCCGGCCGCTCTCGCGCGCGGTCTCGACCGGCGGGAAGAAGGCTTCCACCGAGGTCCCCAGAACCGTCGCCACCCGATGCAGGCGCGAGGCCGAGATGCGGTTCTGCCCCGTCTCGTACTTCTGCACCTGCTGGAAACTGATCCCGAGCTGCTGCGCCAGCGCGGTCTGCGACAGCCCCAGCGCCGAACGGCGCAGGCTGATCCGCGCCCCGACATAGGCGTCGACCTTCTCCGGATCGCCGATCCTGGGCATGGCCTCGCTCCCTCTGCTCCCGACGGAACAGTTTCATGGAAACGGGAAAGTTGCAACCATTTCGTTTCATCTATACATCCAGCCGGGCGATCACCGCCGACACCCCCCGCACCGCCGCCCGCTCGATCCGCTCTTCCGCGCCGTCCACGCCGCGCACCCGCAGCGCTTCCGCATCGGCGCCCTCGTAGAGACGCACCCGCGTCTCGCCGTCAGCCATTTCGATGACGCAGCCCTGGCCGCGCCGGGGCCAGCGGTCGGGTTCGTATTCCAGCACCACCCCCGAGGCCGCCCACGGCGCCAGGTCGTCGTTGGACAGCTGCAGCCGCCGCGTCGGTCCGGCCGCGCCGGCGAAGCTCCGGCCGCGCGATTCCAGCCCGGACGGGGCCGGCGCGGGGTCGCCGGCCGCGGGCGCCGCCAGCTTCAGCTCCAGCGCCTCCGGGGAGGCCCCCAGCGCCGCGGTCAGGCGGCGCTGCACATCGGGCCGGAACAGCCCGGGCCGCTTGCCCGCCTCGTACAGGCCCCAGCCCTGGCTGGTCATGCCGACCCGCGCGCCCGCCTCGGCTTGGCTCAGCCCCGCCTCGCGGCGCAGGGCGGCGAGCGCCTCGCCGAGGCGCCGGGCGTCGCTGTCGCTCTCGAACCGGGGCATGCCGCCATTGTGGCGCCCCCGACCGCGCGAGGCGAGGACGGATTTGTTTCAGGAAGCGGCATGGCTCGCGCTCAAGCAGCGAGCCGCCGCGCGGCGAGCGATAGCGCCCTTAAATAACCTGCTCGACCCGGGTCACTTCCGGCACATAGTGTTTCATCATCTGCTCGACCCCGGCCTTCAGCGTGGCCGAGGACGACGGGCAGCCCGAACAGGCGCCGCGCATGCGCAGTGTCAGCACCCCGGTCTCGAGGTCGAAGGCGTCGAACAGGATGTCGCCGCCGTCCTGGGCCACGGCCGGGCGGATGCGGCTGTCCAGCAACTGCTTGATCTCGGCGACGATCTCGCTGTCCTCGCCCTCGGCGTGAACGCTGTCCGGGGCGTCCCCGCGGAGCAGTGGCGCGCCCGAGACGAAAAAATCCATGATCGCGGCCAGGATCGGCGCCTTCATCTGCGGCCAGTCAGGTCCGGCCGGGTCGCGCGTCACCGAGACATAGTCGGCGCCGTAGAACACCCCGGTCACCCCTTCCAGCTGGAACAGGCCCTCGGCCAGCGGCGAGACAGCGGCCTCGTCGACGGTGCGGAACTCGCGCGGCTCGGCCGAGACATCGCGTCCCGGGAGGAATTTCAGCACGTTCGGATTGGGCGTCGGCTCGGTCTGGATGAACATGGCCGCTAAGTGCGCCCGCCGGGCGCCTCGTTCAAGGGCGCCGCGACATCGCTGCAGTCCGCCCCCGCAGGGGGAGGGGGACCGCCGAAGGCGGTGGAGGGGGCCCCGCTCAAGGAGCGAGCGCCCGCGGCGCGAGCGTTAGCGCCCTAACTAGGCCAGATCGTCGATTTCCTTCTCGGTCAGCTCGCCCGGCACGATGGTGACTGGCAGCTTGCGGCCGGTGAAGGCCGCGCCCTGCTTGACCGCCGCCGCCACCAGCGGCCCCGGCGCGCTCGAGCCGGCGGCGAGCACGAGGATCTTGATGTCCGGATCCTCGCCGACGACCTTGCGGATGCAGGCCTGCGGCTCGCCCCGCTCGATCAGCAGCATCGGCGTCGACCCCGACTTCTCGGCCGCCTCGCCGGCCCAGGCGTTCAGCGTCGCCTCGGCCTCGGCCCGGGTCTGGCGTTCGATCTCGTCGCGCACCCCCGCCCAGTGGGCCTCGGAAGCCGCCGGCGGGATGATCCGCAGCATGACCACGTGGCCGCCGGTCGAACGCGCCCGCCGCGACGCATAGCGCAGCGCCGCCTCGAACTCCGGACTGTCGTCGACGACGACGAGGAATTTGCGCGGCATCGACGATCCTCTCCCTCAGCCCGGACAGGCTAGCAGAACGCGGCCCGGGGCGCGAAACCCCGGGGCATCGCCCGCCCCCGTCAGGCCGCCGTCGACGCGATCTCGCGGATCACGCTGTTGGCGATGGTCAGCTTGGCGAAGGTCCAGCCCGAACCCGAGGCCTCGATCTCGTCCACCGAGGCGCGCACGCCCTCGACCGTGGCCAGGCGCGGCCCGATCCAGGCGTCGACCGCCTTCTCGGCGGCCTTCTCCGAGGCCCCGACCGCGGCGTCCGCCGAACGCGCCACCGCCCGGGTCAGGGCCAGTTGCTCGTTCATCAGGTCCTCGATCAGGCGACGCACCGCCAGCCGGTCGAAATGGTCGGCCGAGGGCACGGCCCCCGCCGCCGCGCGCAGGCGATCGAAGTCGAAGGCCGCGCCGACCTGGTGGTACAGCATGGCCATGGCCGGCTCCGGCCAGCCGGCCTCGCGGGCGAGGTCGCCGATGTCGGCCGTGGCCACCAGCGGCCGCAGCATGGCGAAGTCGCGCGCCATGCTCCTGGAGACGCCGAGGCCGGTGAATTCGGCGATGCGCGCGTCCAGCCGGGCCTGTTCGAAGCGAGACAGCACCGAGCCGCCGGCTGAGCGCAGGGCGTCGGCGGCGGGACGATAGGCCTCGATCAGGCCCTCGACCGTGGCCCCGTCGCGCATGGCCCGGCGCGCCAGCCAGAAGGTCTGGCGGCGCAGCACCGTCGAGATCTCGCGATAGAGGGCCAGCTGGCCCTCGGCGGAAATCTTCAGGTCCAGCGCCGAGACCTGGTCCCAGGCCTCGTCGAGGCGGAACACCTGGCGCGCCGCCTCGAAGGCGATCACCATGGCCCCGGTGTCGCACTGGGCCGACAGCCGCAGCCGCTCGGGGAAGGTCGCCCCGCACATGTTGACGATCTCGTTCGACAGGATCGTCGAGATGATCTCGCGCTTCAGGCGGTGGCGCTGCATGTCCGCTTCGAACTTCGCCAGCGGCCCCGGGAAGTAGCGCACCAGGGTCTTGCGGAAGAAGGGATCGTCCGGCGCGCCCGAGGCGACGATGGCGTCGAACAGCTCCAGCTTGGAATAGGCGGTCAGTACGGCCAGCTCGGGCCGCGTCAGCGCCTGGCCGGCCGCCTTCATCTCGGCCAGCTTGAGGTCGTCGGGCAGGCCCTCGACTTTGCGGTCCAGCCGGCCCTTGCCGCCGAGCCACTGCATGAAGCGCTGCTGGGCGTCCAGCGCGTCCGCGCCTTCCGCCTGCTGCAGGGTCAGGGCCAGGGTCTGGTCGTAGTTGTGGACCAGCACCTTCTCGCCGACCTCGTCGGTCATCGAGGCCAGCAGGGCGTTGCGGTCCTCCGCCTTCAGGGCGCCCGAGGCTATGGCCGCCCCGGTCAGGATCTTGATGTTGACCTCGTGGTCGGAGGAATCGACCCCGGCCGAGTTGTCGATGGCGTCGGTGTTCAGCCGGCCGCCCTCGCCGTCGGCGCCGCGCCGCGCATAGGCGATCCGGCCCGCCTGGGTCATGCCCAGGTTGGCGCCCTCGCCGATGACCTGGGCGCGCACCTCCATGCCGTCGATTCGGATGGCGTCGTTGGCCTTGTCGCCGACCTGGGCGTCGCTCTCCCACGCCGCCTTGATGTAGGTGCCGATGCCGCCGAAGTAGAGCAGCTCGGCCGGCGCCTTGAGGATGGCCCGCATCAGCGCCGGCGGGTCCAGCACATCCTCCTGGATGTCCAGCGCCGCCTTGATCTCGGGGCTCAGCTCGATCGACTTGGCCGAGCGCGGGAACACCCCGCCGCCCTTCGAGATCTTCGCCTTGTCATAGTCCTGCCAGCTCGAACGCGGCAGTTCGAACAACCGCTTGCGCTCGACCCAGCTCACCGCCGGATCCGGGTTCGGATCGATGAAGATATCGCGGTGGTCGAAGGCCGCGACCAGCCTGATCGCCTTCGACAGCAGCATGCCGTTGCCGAACACGTCGCCCGACATGTCGCCCACGCCGACCACGGTGAAGGGCTCGGTCTGGATGTCCTTGCCCATCTCGCGGAAGTGGCGCTTGACCGCCTCCCACGCCCCGCGGGCGGTGATGCCCATCTCCTTGTGGTCGTAGCCGACCGAGCCGCCGCTGGCGAAGGCGTCGTCCAGCCAGAAGCCGTAGTCCGCCGAGATGCCGTTGGCGATGTCCGAGAAGGTCGCCGTGCCCTTGTCGGCGGCGACCACCAGATAGGGGTCGTCGCCCTCCCAGATCACCACATTGGCGGGGTGCGCCACCGAGCCGTCGGCGAGGATGTTGTCGGTGATGTCCAGCAGGCCCGACAGGAAGGTCCGGTAGGCGCGGATGGCCTCGGCCTGCTGCGCGTCGCGGTCGCCGCCGGCCCGCACGATGGCCGGCAGGCCCTTCGGATAGAAGCCGCCCTTGGAGCCGACCGGCACGATGACCGCGTTCTTGACCTGCTGCGCCTTGACCAGGCCCAGCACCTCGGTGCGGAAGTCGTCGCGGCGGTCGGACCAGCGCAGCCCGCCGCGCGCCACCGGGCCGAAGCGCAGGTGCACGCCCTCGATGTGCGGCGCCCAGACGAAGATCTCGCGGAACGGCTTCGGCAGCGGCAGGTCGTCCAGTTCGCGCGAGGCGATCTTGATGGCGATGTGCGGCTTCGGCTCGCCGTCGGCGCCGGTCTGGAAATAGTTGGTCCGCTTGATGGCCTGGATCAGCAGCACCAGACGGCGCAGCGCCCGGTCGTGGTCGAGGCTCTTCACCTCGTTCAGCAGGGCGAACAGCTTGTCGACCTGTTCCGTCACCGCCGCCTCGCGCGCCGCGGCGTCGCCGTCGGCGGCGGGATCGAATTTGGCGTGGAACAGCGACAGCAGGCCCCGCGCCACGGCGGGATAGTCGCGCAGCGCCTCCTCCTGCACCGCCTGGCTCGGGTCCAGGCCGGTCTGCTGCCGATAGCGCGCCAGGGTGCGCACCAGCGCCGCCTCGCGCCAGTCGACGCCCAGCTCGATGACCAGACGGTTGAAGCCGTCGCTCTCGGTCCGCCCCGTCCACACCGCCGCGAAGGCCTGTTCGAACGGCTCGCGCACGTCGTCGAAATGCAGGTCGCCGCCGCGCGGGTCCTCGAGCAGGAATTCATGCACATGGATCTGCGGATCGCCCAGCGGCGCCAGGGCGTGGCCCCATTCCTCCAGCGTCTTCAGGCCCATGTCGGCGAGGATCGGCAGCACGTCCGACAGCGGCACGGCCGCCCCGCGGCGATAGAGCTTGAAGCGGAAGTTGAGCGGCCCGTCGAGGTCGTTGCGGAAGGCCCGCACCGCCACCGGCTCGCCCCCGTCGTTCAGCCCCGTGGCGTTGAGCCGGTCCACCGCCTGCAGGTCGCGCACCGCCTCGTCGGCGTCATAGCGGTCGCGATAACCGGCCCCGAAGGCCCAGGCCCAGCGCGTGCTCAGCGGCCCCACCTGGACGTCGTCGATCCCGGCCCCGCGCAGGGCGGTCTCGAAGCGGTCGACCCAGCCGCGGCCGGCCTCGGCGATCTCGGCCTCCAGCTCGGCCGGGTCGGGGTTCAGGTGATCGCCCGGCGTCACCCCGATGATGTAGTGGATGCGCACCAGCGGCTGGTCCGACAGCTGCGGATACCAGGCCGACAGCCGCCCGCCCCACGCCCGGGCCAGGATGCGCCCGATGCGCTCGCGCACGCCCGGATTGAAGCGCTCGCGCGGGATGAAGGTCAGCACCGAGACGAAGCGGTCGAACGGGTCCTTGCGCGTGAAGCTCTTGATCCGCGGGCGGTCGTGCAGGTGCAGTATGCCCAGCGCGATCTCCAGCAGCTCGTCCTCGCCGATCTGGAACAGCTCGTCGCGCGGGTAATTCTCGAGGATGTTCTTCAGCCGCTTGTGGCTGTGCGTCCCGGCCGCCTTGTCGGCCCGGGCGAGGGCGTTGGCCACCTTGCGGCGCAACAGCGGCACCTCGTTGGCGGTCTTGTCATAGGCCTCGGCGGTGAACAGGCCGACGAAGCGGGTCTCGCCCGACGGCTTGCCGTCCGGTCCGAAACGCTTGACGCCGATGTAGTCCATATAGGCCCGCCGGTGCACCCGCGAGCGGGCGTTGGCCTTGGCCACCGTCACCGGCTCGGACAGGTTCAGCTGCTTCTTCATCGACCGGGTCAGCACCGCCGGCTCGTTGGCGCGGCGCAGCACGGTCCGCTCGGGGTCGGCCAGCACGCCCAGCCCGGCTCCCGACTGCGACAGCGGCGCCTCGGCCTCGTAGCCGCCGTCCTTCGTCCGGGGATAGTCGTAGTCGCGCGCGCCGAGGAAGACGAAATGGTCCGCCTCCAGCCAGCGCAGGAAGGCCAGGTTCTCCTCCAGCACGTCCGGGTCGACCCCCGGCACGCCCGCCTCCAGATGGGCGATCGAACGGGCCATCAGGGCGTTCATCGCCGCGTGGTCGGTGACCGCCGCCCGCACGTCGGCCATGGTCTGGGCCAGGCTCTCGCCCAGGGCGTCGCGGCGCTCCTGCGGGGCCGGGTCGATGATGACGATGATCAGCGAGGTCCGCGCGCCGTCGATCTCGACGATCGGGTGGAACATCGAGCGCACCGACACCCCGGCCTCGGCCAGTTCGCCCATCACGCTGTCGACGAGGAAGGGCCGGTCGTCCTGGACGATGGCGATGCCGTCGTAGCCGACGGCGCGCCCGTCGGCGGCCGTCAGCGGACCGAAGGTGATCAGAGCCGGGTCGCCGGGCTTGCGGCCGAGGGCCGACTTCCACACCACGGCCAGCAGCCGGGCCAGGTCCTCGCCGCCCAGATCGGGCGTCTCGTCCGCGACATAGTCCTCGTAAGCCTGGGACACGAAGGCGCGCGCCGCCTCCGCATGCGCGCCGCCGCCGCCCGCGACCGCGGTTTCGAAGTTCGCCTCCAGCGCCTCCAGGGAAATGGCCTGAGGAACCGTGGGGGCGGACGCGCCGGGCATGGAGAGATCTCTTTGAGGACACGGCCCCTCGGGGCCGCAGAAGGCGTCGCCAGACTAGGCCGCTTCGCCGCATCGGCAAGCCGCCCGTCCCGACCCGGCTCCCCTAGGACAGGCGCGCGGTTCCGGGAAGCCGCAAAACGCCGCATTCGGGCTTTCGGCGGCCTGTTCCGGCCGGACTGCGCCGCAAATGACAAGGCCGCCGGGCTTTCGCCCGGCGGCCTGTTCGGACCGGCGCCCAGGAGGGGAGGGGTGGCGCCGATCTCGGCGCCGCGGCATTGGGGGGGAGGGGACCGCGGCGACAGGGCTGAGATAGGGGCCGGTTGTGGCCAATCAAGGGCGGCTCAGCCCCCCTTGCGGGCCCGGCCCTGCGGCGGGTTGACGCGGCCGCGACCCGCCTTTCCGCCCGGTTTCGCGCCCGGCTCGCCGTCGCCGTAGGGCTCGCCGTCCCCGGACAGCAGGATGGCCATCCAGCGCGACCCCCTGAACTCCGCCAGAATGGCCATGGCCATCACCGCCAGCGGCGTTGACAGGAACATGCCGACCACGCCCCAGACCTTGCCCCAGAAGGCCAGCGACAGCAGCACGACCACCGGATCGATGTTCTGGTTGTCGCCCTGCATGCGCGGCTGGATGACGTTGCCGCTGATGAACAGGATGATCTGCAGCCCGACCAGCAGGATCAGCGCCGGCCCGTAGCTCTCGAATTGCACCAGGGCGAACAGCGGCGGGGCCAGGCCGGCCACCGCCCCGCCCAGCACCGGAATGAAGCCGACCACGAAGATGACGAAGGTCCAGAACTCGGCGTTGGACAGTCCCACGATCCGCATCAGCACCCAGGCGCAGGCGCAGATCAGCGCCCCGGTGACCGTCTGCACCCACAGATAGCCCTCGACCCCGCCGCGCACCCGCTGGAACACCTCCAGCGCCTCGCCCCGCGCCGTGCGGTCGGGGAACATGCCCACCAGCTTGCGCCGGAAGCCCGCCTGCGAGGCCAGCAGGAAGGCCAGATAGATCAGCACGAAAATGGCCCCGGTCACCACGCCCTGGGCCTGCCGGGCGATGATCGCCAGATAGCTGCCGACGTCGATCCTGCCGATCAGGTCGCTGACCGTCGGCGGCTCCTGCGCGCCGACCATCCGGTAGGCGTCCATGATGATCTGGTCCAGCCGCGGCCCGATCCGCGCCGCCACCCCGGTCGATTCGTCGAAGAAGCCGGTCGCGCCGTACACGACGATGCCGATCGAGGCGAAGAAGCCGAGAATGACCAGGATCAGCGCCGCCGCCCCCGCCAGGTGGGACGGCACCGGCGTGCGGTCCTCGATGAACCGCTTCACCCCGTCGATCATGATCATCAGGAAGATGGCCATGGCCAGCGGGGTGAGGATGTCGGCCAGCCAGTAGACGGCCCACCCCACGGCCACCACGGCGATGGCCACCACGGCGTTACGCCCCACGGTCGAGGTCGGCAGGCTGATCGGCGGCTTCATCGGCATATGGTCACGGTCCGTCCGGTCCGCGTCAATCGGCCTTGAACCGTCGCTGTGCCCGGTCAACCATGAGCGCCGGTCCCCGCCCCGGAGTTCCCATGCCCGACGCCGCTCCCGGCCTGTTCCTCGGCCAATCTTCAGACGACCGGGGCGACAAGCCCGAACACCTGCTGTTCCATCGCGCCAACCGCCATGGCGTCGTCGCCGGCGCCACCGGCACGGGCAAGACGGTCACCCTGCAGATCATGGCCCAGGGCTTTTCCGACGCCGGCGTGCCGGTGTTCTGCGCCGACGTGAAGGGCGACCTGTCCGGCATCGCCGTGCCTGGATCGCCCAACGACAAGCTGCTGGCCCGGGCCGCGGGCATGGGTCTGACCCTGCAGCCGAAGGCGGCGCCGACGGTGTTCTGGGACCTCTACGGCGAGAAGGGCCACCCCATCCGCACCACCGTCAGCGAGATCGGCCCCCTGTTGCTCGGTCGCATGCTGGACCTCAACGAGGTGCAGGAAGGCGTCCTCTCGGTGGTCTTCCACGTCGCCGACCGCGACGGCCTGCTGCTGCTCGACCTCGACGACCTGCGCGCCCTGCTGGTTCACGTCGGCGAGAACGCCGAACAGATCGGCCGCAAGGTCGGCCATGTCGCCCCCGCCTCCATCGCCGCCATCCAGCGCGCCCTGCTCCAGCTCGAGCAGCAGGGCGGCAAGGCCTTCTTCGGCGAGCCGGCCCTGCGCCTCGAGGACATGCTGCGCACCAGCCTCGACGGCCGCGGCCAGGTCAATGTGCTCGACGCCACCCGGCTGATGAACAGTCCGCGCCTCTACGCCGCCTTCCTGCTCTGGCTGCTGTCGGAGCTGTTCGAACAGCTGCCCGAGGTCGGCGATCCCGACAAGCCGCGCCTGGTGTTCTTCTTCGACGAGGCCCACCTGCTGTTCGACGACGCCCCCGACCCCCTGCGCCAGAAGGTCGAGCAGGTCGTCCGGCTGATCCGCTCCAAGGGCGTCGGCGTCTATTTCGTCACCCAGAACCCCGCCGACATCCCGGACAGCGTCCTGGCCCAGCTCGGCAACCGCATCCAGCACGCCCTGCGCGCCTACACCCCCTCCGAACAGAAGGGGCTCAGGGCGGCTTCCGACAGCTTCCGGCCCAACCCCGCCTTCGACACCGCCGAGGCCATCCAGTCGCTGGGCGTCGGCGAGGCCCTCGTCTCGACGCTCGACGACAAGGGCGCGCCCAACGTCGTGGCGCGGACCATGATCCGGCCGCCGGACAGCCGCCTCGGCCCGGCCACCGAGGCCGAACGCGCCGCGGTCATGGCCGCCAGCCCGGTGCGCGGCCTTTACGACACGCCGGTCGACCGCGAGTCGGCCGAGGAGATCCTCAAGGCCCGCCGCGGCGAGGCCGATCAGGCCGCGGCCGAGGCGAAGCTGGCCGAGGCCCGCGCGAAGGCCGACGCTGACGCCGCCCGGGCGGCCGAAAAGGCCGCCGCCGCCCGCGCGAAGGAGCAGGCCCGTCTCGACCGCGAGGCCGCCCGCGCCCGCGCCCCCCGGCGCACCCGCGAAACCCCCATCGAGGCCGCGACCAAGTCCGTCCTCCGCACCGCCGGCAGCACCCTCACCCGCGAAATCCTCCGCGGCCTCCTCGGCGGCATGCGGCGACGGTGATGATGGAGCGCGACCCGGACATCTCGCTTGGCGGCTTCAGCCTTTGGGTGACGGGACAGCCCTACGCCGACACAGGGGATTCCTATGGTCAGGACTACCTGGATTTTCAGACCCTGATCGAAACGCCATGCTCGACGGTTCGGGCCGCCGGTGGTCTCTCGGCGGCAATCCTGTCGGGCTTCAGCCGCGAGCTCGACGCCATACACCAGGCGCTCGATGGCGAAGCCAGACTGGAAGCCCGTGAGGGGGAAGCGCTGCTGATCCTGAATGTGGCGACGAAGCCGCTCGGTCACGTCGAGGCCATCATCGATCTGCGGTCTGGCTATGGCGATGATGAGCGCCATCGGTTCGCCTGGGGCCTCGACCAGACGTTCCTCGAACCATTCGCCCGTCAGGTCCGTACGCTCTCGGCCGCCTATCCATCGCCTTTCCCGGCCCGAATTCTCGAGCCGTCTCGGGTCGTAGAACCGCAGAAATCCGATCTGACGTCCCGGATTCTGGATGCGATCTTCGGAAAACGGCCTGACCCGATCTAGCCGCGCGGCGCCGGGCACTATGCGACGGCGGCAAGAGCTCCCCTTCCTTTCGTCATCCTCCGGCAAGGCGCCTCGGCGCCGCGACCGGGGGACCCAGCGGCGCGCGCGAGCGCGAACCTGTCGGGACCGCCGCTGTTCACGACAGCCTGCCAGAACAGATCGCCTTCGGCGCCGCTGGGTCCCCCGGTCTCGCTACGCTCGCCGGAGGATGACGAAAGCAGGGGCCGTCAGACATGACACTGTGCTGGCAATCCGCGAAAACATAGTCGGGTTCAGCGGACAAACTCCGGCCTTTCCAACCACATGGCCGAATCTGGAACCGATCTTCCATCCGGATAAGCCGGCGGGCGCATAATGCGTCGTTCGCCTGCCGCCGGTCTTTGACAATCGCATCCCCGCCGCACCGCCTGAGGCGCGCCGATGTAGACTCTGCCGACTCTGACACACCGAGTTTCCGGCGCCGACTCTGCCGACTCCGCCACACCGTTTTTTCGGTTTCACCCGGGCGAAGCCTGGCCGCCCGCTACGGCCGCGGAACCAGCCGCCACATCCTCAGCGGATGGCGCACCGCCCCGGCCTCCTCGCCGGCGGCCGGGCCTCGGCCCATGTAGAGGTCGGCCCGCACCGGGCCCTTGATGGCCGAGCCGGTGTCCAGCGCCATGGCCAGGCCGCGGTAGCTGCCTCGCGCCCCGATCAGGTTCCCGCCGTCGGCCTCGATCCACGCCAGGTCGCCGTAGCGCCAATGGGCCGGATCGACGGCGATTGCGCGCCGCGCCGTCAGTGAAATCCCCGCCGCCCCGGCCGGGTGGCCGCCGTCGTCCGGATCCAGCCGGAAGAAGATGTAGCGCGGGTTCAGCGCCATCACCGCCCGCGCCTCCGCCCCCCGATGCGCCGCCAGCCACGCCCGGATCGCCTCGCCCGAGGTCCCGTTCGGCGGCAGCAGGCCGCGCTCCGCCATCGGCCGGGCGATGCCGGTGAAGGGCCGGCCGTTGTCCCCGGCATAGGCCGCTCGCGCCTTCGACCCGTCCGCGAAGGTCAGATAGCCCGACCCCTGGATCTGCAGAAAGAACAGGTCCTCGGCCCGCATCCACGCCAGCGGCGCCAACCCCGACACGGTCTCCGGCGCCGCCTCGATCTCCGCCCGTTCGGGCAGGACGTCGCCGCGACGCCAGCCGGTCGGCGGGGCCAGCACCGGCATGTCGAACTCCGCGTCCGGCGTCCGCCGGGCGGCGTACTCCGGCGCGAAATAGGCCGTCAGCAGGCCCGGCCCGCCGTCGGCCGTCTCCGCCGGCACGGCCGAGAAACCGCTTTCAAGGAAAGCCCGGGCCAGCGCCGGCGTCACCCGCCTGGAGGTCATGCGCAGCTGCCGGGCGCGTTCGCACTGCGCCTGCGCCGCCGGATCGCGGGCCACGCCGCAGCCGTCGGCCCAGGCTTCGAAAGCGGCCAGGTGATCCTCGTGATCCCAGCCGGGCAGGGCGGCGGGGCTCAGCCCGGCCGGCGGCTGGGGCGCCGGTGCGACGGGACCGGGGGCGGGAAGGGGCGCCGGATCCGGCGCGGTCGGGCCGGGAG
>JAEYUE010000091.1 GCA_023433655.1 Pseudomonadota bacterium
CGCGCCGCCGCCGCCGCGACCGCCCGCGCCACGCCGCCTGCCCCGCCCCGTCCGCCGCGCGGTTCGGTTCCGAGGAGCTGACGCATGGACGCCCTCATCAACCTGCACGCCGCCCAGCCCTACTGGATCTGGCTGGCCCTCGGCGTGATCCTGCTGGCCGTCGAGGCGGCCTTCTCGACCGAGTGGCTGCTGTGGCCGGCGGTGTCGGCGGGGGTGGTGGCGGTCGTCACCGCCCTGGGCGTGCCGCTGGGGCTGCCCGGCGAGGTGCTGCTGTTCGCCGCGCTGACGGTGGCGGCCACCCTGGCGTCGCGGCGGCTGATCCAGCGGGTCAATCCATCGGACGCGCCGGACATCAACGCCCGCGACAGCCGCCTGATCGGCCAGCGGGCGCAGGTGACCCAGGCCTTCGTCGACGGCCGCGGCCGGGTGTTCGTCTCGGGCGCCGAATGGGTCGCCGAGATCGAGGGAGACGCGCCGCTGGCCGGCGAGAGCGTCATCGTCGAGGGATTCGACGGGCCGCGGTTGAAGGTGCGGGCGGCGTGATCTCTCGTCTCCTCCCTGCGCCTTCGGCGTGGGGAGGGGGACCGCGAAGCGGTGGAGGGGTGAAGGGCGCCTCGGAGGGTCTGGGCATGTTTGCCTTGATACCGGGCGCCGACCATCGGAGCGCCGCCTCGCCCCTCCACCATCCTGCGCCTGCGGCTCCGGATGGTCCCCCTCCCCGTCGCCTTGCGACGGAGAGGAGACGGTCAGCCAGCCTTCATCTCGTCGATCCCGCGATTGGCCAGGCGGTCGGCGCGTTCGTTCAGCTCATGGCCGGCGTGGCCCTTGACCCAGTGCCACTTCACCTCGTGACGGGCGCGGGCGGCGTCGAGGCGCTTCCACAGGTCGTCGTTCTTGACCGGCTTCTTCTCGGCGGTCTTCCAGCCGCGCGCCTTCCAGCCGCGGATCCATTCGGTGATGCCCTGCATGACGTATTTGCTGTCGGTGTGCAGGTCGACGCGGCAGGGCCGGGTCAGGGCCTCCAGCGCCTGGATGGCCGCCATCAGCTCCATGCGGTTGTTGGTGGTCAGGGCCTCGCCGCCCCACAGCTCCTTCTCGTGACCGCCGCCGGTCTGCAGCACCGCCCCCCAGCCGCCGGGCCCGGGATTGCCGCGACAGGCGCCGTCGGTGTGGATGATGACGTGACTCATGGGCGCGTGCCTACAGGTTCGCTTGGCGTCGCGCCACTGAACCGCCTATATGCGGCGACAGAGTTTTTGACGGGCCGGACGGCCCGAACGAGGAGAACACCGTGGGCTCATTCAGCATCTGGCACTGGGCCATCGTCATCATCGTCGTGCTGCTGCTGTTCGGCGGACGGGGCAAGCTGTCGGGCCTGATGGGAGACGCGGCCAAGGGCGTGAAGGCCTTCCGCGACGGCCTGAAGGACACCGACGGCGACAAGCCGAAGGACGAGCGCGCCGGCGCCCTGCCGCGCACCGAGGCCGAAAAAGAAGACCTGAAGTCGTAAGACCCCTCGCGCGTCGGAGACCCTGACGGATGGGTGGACTTGGCCCCGGAATCGGCGGGCTCGAAATCCTTGTCATCGGACTGGTGGCCCTGCTGGTCGTCGGGCCGAAGGACCTGCCGGTGCTGATGCGCAAGGTCGGCAGGTTCATGGCGCGCGCCCGGTCCATGGCCAACGAGTTCCGCTCGAGCTTCGATGAAATGGCGCGGCAGTCGGAGCTGGACGAGTTGCGCAAGGAGGTCGAGGCCCTGCGCACCGGCCAGATCGTCCCGCTCGGGGCCGAGGCCGAGGCCGCCTTCCGGGACATCCGCAACGACCTGAACCGTCCCCTCGACACGACCCCGCCGACCCCTGCCCTGACCGCGCCGGATGAGTGGCCGGACAGCGCGCCGGTGATGGCGCCGCTCGAAGAGCCGGACGCGAGCCCGGGCGCCGGGACCGCGCCGGAGCCCCCTCCGGCGGCGCCGAAGCGCAGAGCCTCCCGAACGAAGGGCGCCGCGGCGAAGGCGGACAAGACCGCGGGCGCGGGAGGCAAGGCCGCCGCCAAGGCGACGCACTCCTCAGGGGACGCCGCCCCGACGATCAAGCGGCGTGGCGGGAAGACGGAGTCGTTCCCCGCCAGGAAGGTCGACCTGTGAGCCGGACCGACCACGACGAGGCCGAGATCGAGGCGTCGCGCGCGCCGCTGATGGATCACCTGATCGAGCTGCGCCAGCGGCTGGTGATCTGCGTCGTCGCCTTCGTGCTGGGCTTCATCCTCTGCTTTGCCTTCTCCGAGCCGCTGTACATCTTCCTGGTCAAGCCGTTCGCCGCGGCCGCGGCGTTTCACCAGGCGGCGGGCGGCGGCGCCCACGCCGCGGTGTCGCCGCTTGATCTGATCCTCGGAACGGCCGGTCTGAAGCCCCTGCCGCTGATCGACGGCCAGACGGTCAACCTGATCTACACGGCGCCGCTGGAGATCCTGTTCACCAAGATGAAGCTGGCCGGGTTCGGGGCCGTTATCGTGGCCTTTCCGATCCTCGCCTGGCAGCTGTACCGCTTCGTCGCGCCCGGCCTCTACCGCAATGAACGCGGCGCCTTCCTGCCCTTCCTGATCGCGGCCCCGGTGCTGTTTCTGCTGGGCGCGGCGCTGGTCTATTTCGTGATGCTGCCGTTCGTGATGTGGTTCTCGCTGAGCCAGGGGATCGACCAGGCAGGAGTCAGCGCCGCCCTGCTGCCCAAGGTCTCGGAGTACATGAACCTGGTGACAGCGCTGATCCTGGCCTTCGGCCTGTGTTTCCAGCTGCCGGTGATCATGACCCTTCTCGGTCTGGCCGGCATCATCAGCTCGAAGACCATGGCCGAGGGCCGGCGCTACGCCATCGTCGGGGTGGTGGTGGTCGCCGCGGTGGTGACGCCGCCCGATCCAATCAGCCAGCTGATGCTGGCCGTGCCGCTGGTGCTGCTCTACGAGGTTTCGATCTGGTGCGTGCGGCTGATCGAGCTGCGCCGGAACAGGGCGGACGAGGCGGACGCGACGGCCTGACGGGAACCGCGGCCGCAGCGGAGCCGTTTGCAGCGGGTCCCCAACAGGAGCCCGACATGCGTATTTCCAGCCGAGCCGCCCTCCTCGTCCCGTTCAGCGCCCTGGCCCTCGCCATGGCCGCCTGCACCCCGGCCGACAACGACGCCGAGCCGGCGACCGACGCCGCCGCCGACACCTCGGGCGACACCACCACCATCATCGAACGCGAGGTCCCGGCCGATCCTGTTGTGGTCGAGCGCGAGGTTCCCGTGCCCACCCCGCCGGTCGTGGTCGAGGACCGCCGCGACGGCGACAGCACCACTGTCCGCGCCGGCGAGGACGGCATCGAGGTCGAGACCACCAACCGCTGATCCGGTTTCCGGATGTGAAGAGGGCGCCGGACGGAAACCATCCGGCGCCCTTCGATCGTCAGCCCCGACCGTCGATCAGCAGCTGTAGTACATGTCGAACTCCACCGGGTGAGGGTGGAGCTGGAGGCGCATGACCTCCTCCATCTTCAGCTCGATGTAGCTGTCGATGAAGTCGTCATCCATGACGCCGCCCTTCTTGAGGAAGGCGCGGTCGGCGTCGAGGGCGTCGAGAGCCTCGCGGAGCGAGCCGCAGACCTCGGGGATGTTGCCGCGTTCTTCCGGCGGCAGGTCGTAGAGGTTCTTGTCGGCGGCGGCGCCCGGGTCGATGCGGTTCTCGATGCCGTCGAGGCCCGCCATCAGCAGGGCGACGAAGGTCAGGTAGGGGTTGCCCATCGGATCGGGGAACCGGGCCTCGATGCGCTTGGCCTTGGGCGAGCTGACCCACGGGATGCGGATCGAAGCCGACCGGTTGCGCGACGAATAGGCCAGCTTGACCGGCGCCTCGTAGCCGGGGACCAGCCGCTTGTAGGAGTTGGTGGTCGAGTTGGCGAAGGCGTTGATGGCCTTGGCGTGCTTGATGATGCCGCCGATGTACCACAGGCACATGTCGGACAGGCCGGCGTACTTGTCGCCGGCGAACAGCGGCTTGCCGTCACGCCAGATCGACTGGTGCACGTGCATGCCCGAGCCGTTGTCGCCGAAGGTCGGCTTGGCCATGAAGGTGGCCGTCTTGCCGTAGGCGGCGGCGACGTTGTGGATGACGTATTTGTAGAGCTGCAGGCGGTCGGCCATGGTCAGCAGATCGCTGAACTTGAGGCCGAGCTCGTGCTGGGCGGGGGCGACCTCGTGGTGGTGCTTCTCGGGCTGCATGCCGAGGTCGCGCATCACGCCCAGCATCTCGCCGCGCAGGTCCTGGCCGCTGTCGGTCGGGTTGACCGGGAAGTAGCCGCCCTTGTGCGTCGGGCGGTGGCCCATGTTGCCTTCGGAGTATTCGGCGCCGGTGTTGGCCGGCAGCTCGATGGAGTCATAGGCGTAGCCGGTGTCGTGCGGCTGGGTGGACCAGCGCACGTCGTCGAAGATGAAGAATTCGGCTTCCGGCCCGAAGAAGACCGTGTCGCCGACGCCGGACGACTGGACGTAGGCCAGGGCCTTCTTGGCCATCGAGCGGCTGTCGCGGTTGTAGGGCTCGCCGGTGTCCGGGTTCAGCACGTCGCAGAACAGGAACAGGGTGGTCTGCTGGTAGAAGGGGTCGATCCACCAGCCGTTCAGGTCCGGCTTGAGCAGCATGTCGGACTCGTTGATCGCCTTCCAGCCGGCGATGGACGAGCCGTCGAACATCGTTCCTTCCTCGAGGAACTCCTCGTCGACGAGGTCGATGTCGAAGGTGACGTGCTGCATGCGGCCGCGGGTGTCGGTGAAGCGGAGGTCGACGTACTGGACGTCCTTCTCCTTGATCTCCGAAAGGATCTTCTTGGCGCTCATCTCGGGGGGTCCGTTCTTGGGGAGGATAGAGAAACGGCCGCTCCGGGGAGCGGCCGGTGGTTGTGGCGATCAGACGGCCTGGGCCCCCGTCTCGCCGGTACGGATACGAATGACATCGACGACGTCGGACACGAATATCTTGCCGTCGCCGATCTTGCCGGTCCGGGCTGCGGTCTGGATCGCTTCGACGACCGGGGCGACCATGTCGTCGGGAACCACGACCTCGATCTTGATCTTGGGCAGGAAGTCGATGACGTATTCGGCGCCGCGATAGAGTTCGGAATGGCCCTTCTGGCGGCCGTATCCCTTGGCCTCGAGCACGGTCATGCCTTGCACTCCGGCGTCCTGGAGCGCTTCCTTCACTTCATCCAGCTTGAAGGGCTTGATGACGGCTTCGATCTTTTTCATCGGCGATCCCGGCGGGGCGGACAGCGCCTCGCGCTCGGGCGGTAAAGGGACATTGCATTGCACAATAAGGCAAGCCTTTTTCAGCGCCGGTCGCCATCCGTGAACGGAGATGTTGCGCCATGAGCCGCCCCGCCCTGCCGGACTGGCGCGACAGCCTGCCGTGGCCGGCGGCGGATGCGCACAAGCACGCGCGCGGGCGGCTGGCGGTGGTCTCGGGACGGGCGACCCAGACCGGAGCGGCGCGGCTGGCGGCGCGGGCGGGGCTGCGAATCGGCGCGGGGCTGGTGCGAATCCTGTGCCCGCCGGATGCGGCGGCGGCGATCGCTCCGGCCATCGAGGCGGTCATGCTGACCCCGTTCGGCTCGCCCGAGGCCCTCGCGTACGAGGCGCGGGCGATGGACGCGGTGGTGATAGGCCCGGCTGCGGGGGTCGGCGACGCCACCACCCTGAACCTGCGCGCCCTGGCCGGGACCGGAGCGGCGCTGGTCATCGACGCTGACGGCCTGACCTCGTTCGAGCATTTCCCGGATGAGCTGTTCGAGGCGCTGGACCGCGACGACGTCCTGACCCCGCACGAGGGCGAGTTCTCGCGGCTGTTTCCCGGCGTGCTGGAGGCGGGGCGCGAGGCGGCGGCGGTCGCGGCGGCGGAGCGGGCCGGGGCGGTGGTGGTGCTGAAGGGGCCGGAAACGGTGATCGCAGCGCCGGACGGGCGGCTGGCGGTCAACGACAACGGCACGCCGTGGCTGGCCACGGCGGGGACCGGCGACGTTCTGGCGGGGATGATCGGCGGGCTGATCGCGCAGCGCATGGACAGCTTCGACGCCGCCCGCGCGGCGGCCTGGATGCACGCCGAGGCGGCCCGGGGATTCGGGCCCGGCCTGATCGCCGAGGACCTGCCGGAGCGGCTGCCCGGCGTGCTGGCCGCGCTGTACGAGCGGGCGGGCTAGGCCGCAGCCGGTTCAATTCGTCGCCGAAGCGGCCTAACAGGGCGGCATGCTGATCGTCCTGTCCCCGGCCAAGCGGCTGGACTTCACCGAAGCCGACCCCGCCCTGCCCGCCTCGGAGCGCCGCTTCCACGAGGACACGGCCTCGCTGGCGCGGACGGCGCGCGGCCGGACCGTGGCCGAGCTGCGCCGGCTGATGGGGATTTCGGACGACCTGGCGCGGCTGAACCGGGCCCGCTTCCAGGCCTTCAACGCCGAATCGACGGACGGCGTGCAGGCCGCCTTCGCCTTCGCCGGCGACGTCTACGAAGGTCTGAAGGCGCGTGAGATGGACGCCGACGCCCTGGGCTGGGCGCAGGACCATCTGCGCATCCTGTCCGGCCTGTACGGCCTGCTGCGGCCGCTGGACCGCATCCAGCCCTACCGGCTGGAGATGGGCGTGCGGCTGAAGACCCGGCGCGGGTCCAGCCTCTACGACTTCTGGGGCGACCGCCTCTCGAAGCAACTGAACGCCGACGCCGAAGGCCATGCCGACCCGACGCTGGTGAACCTGGCCAGCCAGGAATATTTCGGCGCCGTCGACGCCCGCGCCCTGAAGCTGCCGGTGGTGACGCCGCACTTCCGCGAGACGCGCGACGGCGAGAGCCGGATCATCTCCTTCTTCGCCAAGCGGGCGCGGGGAACCATGGCCCGCTTCGCCGTCGATCAGCGCATCAACACGGCCGAGGACCTGAAAGCCTTCGACCGCGACGGCTACCGCTTCGACGAGGCCGCCTCGACCGAGACGGACTGGATATTCATCAGATCAGGAAATTCGTGAGGCCCTGTCGCCTTCGCAGGCGCGAACGGCTAGGCTGAACGGACAGACAGACGAAGAGACCTTCATGTTCCAGTGGCCCAAGCGTGGTGATGGTTCGCAAGCCGAAGCCGCCCCCTTCCGCGACATAGGCGATCTGAAGGATCAGGTGGCGGTGATCTCGGGCTCGACCTCGGGCATCGGCCTGGCCATGGCGCGGGCTATCGCCTCGCGCGGCGGCGACGTGGTGCTGAACGGCCTGGGCGATCCGTCGGAGATCGAGCGGACGCGGGCCGAAATGGAGGCCAGCTGCGGCGTGCGGGTGCGCTACCACGCCGCCGACATGACCCGCGGCGACGAGGTGGCCGACATGGTCGCCTTCGCCAAACACCAGCTCGGCCGGCTCGACATCCTGATCAACAACGCCGGCGTCCAGCACGTCGAGGCCGTGGAGAAATTCCCGGCCGACAAGTGGGAGCAGATCCTCGCCGTCAACCTGTCGTCGACCTTCTACGCCACCCGCGCCGCCATCCCGATCATGAAGGCCCAGGGCCGCGGGCGGATCGTCAACGTCGCCTCGGCGCACGGCCTGGTCGCCAGCCCGTTCAAGTCGGCCTACGTCGCGGCCAAGCACGGCGTCATCGGCTTCACCAAGACGGTCGCCCTCGAGGTCGCCCGGGACGGCATCACCTGCAACGCCCTGTGCCCCGGCTTCGTCGAGACGCCGATCGTCGAGAAGCAGATCGCCGACCAGGCCCGCACGCGCGGCATGTCCAAGGAGCAGGTGCTGAAGGACGTCATCCTCGGCTCCCAGCCGACCAAGCGCTTCGTCACCACCGACGAGCTGGTGGGGATGATGCTGTATCTGGTCTCGGACCTTGGCGCCTCGGCCAACGGCGCGAGCTTCTCGATCGACGGGGGATGGACGGCGCAGTAGGGGCGCCTACCCCACAAACCCTGCCGCACGCTTCAGCCGGTCATTGATCGCCTCGCCCAGGCCGTGCGCCGGGATGGGCGACACCGCGATGCCAGCGGGCTTCTCCCGATCCGCCTCGCGCAGCATCCGGAACAGGTTGGCGGCGGCTTCGCGGAGGTCGCCGGCGGGGCTGAGGCTCCAGCGGGGGTCGCCGACGCCCGGGCCGAAGCCAAGGAGGATCTCGCCGTCGCCGGCCGACTCCGCGTCGATCCGCAGCGGCGCGTCGGGCGCGTAGTGCAGGGTCGTGCGGCCGGGGGAGCGGCGGCCCTCCCCGCCTTCATCCAGCGGGCCGACGATCGCCTCGATCTCCTCGCGGGTGACCGAGCCCGGGCGCAGCAGGGAGACCCGGCCGTCGAGCACAGAGACCACGGTCGACTCCACCCCGACCGCGCAGGGGCCGCCATCGACGGCGTCGGCCGCGGCGTGGCCGGTTTCCTCCACCGCGTCGTCGAAGGTGGTCGGGCTGGGGCGGCCGGAACGGTTGGCCGAGGGGGCGACCACCGGCTTGCCGAAGGCGGCGATGACGGCGCGGGCGCGGGCGTGGCCGGGGACGCGCACGGCGACGCTGTCGAGCCCGGCGCGGGCCAGGTCGCAGACGGCGGCGCGGTCGCGCACGGGGGCGACGACCGTCAGCGGGCCGGGCCAGAAGGCCTCGGCCAAGGCGCGGGCGCGGGCGTCGAAGACGGCGACGGCCTCGGCCTGGGCGGCGTCGGCGACGTGGGCGATGAGCGGATTGAAGCGCGGCCGGCCCTTGGCCTCGAAGATGGCGGCGACGGCGACCGGATTGGAGGCGTCGGCGGCGAGTCCGTAGACCGTCTCGGTCGGCAGGATGACCAGGCCGCCGCGGGCCAGGGCCTCGGCCGCCATGGCGTCGGTCGCGCCGAGCTGGATATGGCCGCCGGGCATCGATGCGCTCCGTTGATCAGGCCGGGGTGATGCGCCCGCGGCCCGGAGGAGGCAAGCCCTACGGCCGGCGCGGGATCAGCGGGATCATCCGGTGCAGCACGTTGTCGCGGTCGATGAAATGGTGCTTCAGGGCGCCGAGGACGTGCAGCACCACCAGGGCGATGAGCAGCTTGGCGGCCAGTTCGTGCAGATCCATCAGCTGGCCGGCGAATTCCCGGCCGCCGCCGACCGGCAGCAGGGGCCACTCGAACAGGCCGAACCAGACGATGTCGCGGCCCGCCGCCGAGGACGCCGCCCAGCCGACCAGCGGCATGGCGAGCAGGAAGACGTAGAACAGCACGTGGGTCCCGCGAGCGACCAGCTTCTGCCAGCGCGGCGTCTCGGCCGGCAGGGGGATGGCGGGGTTGGCGATGCGCCAGCCCAGCCGGACGAGGGTCAGGACGAGGATGGTCAGACCGACGGACTTGTGCAGGTTGACGAACTCCCGCGAGATCGGGCCGTCGGTCGCCTCGTGCGCCTGGATCAGGACGATCTGGGTGACCACCAGGGCGGCGATCAGCCAGTGCAGGATCAGCGATACGGTCGAATAGCGGTTGCGCGGCTCGGCCATGGTCTTCTTCCCTCTCCTGTACGTCGCGCAGCCTGCCCCAGAGGACGCGGTTCGCCAAGCGCGCCTTGCGTGACCCGGCGGCAAGGCGGCATGAACGGGCGCACCCTTTCGAGAGCGAGCCGATGACCTACCGCGCCCCTGTCCGCGACCTGATCTTCACCCTGACCGAGGTCGCGGGACTGGACGCCGTAGCGGCGACCGGCGCCTTTCCCGATTACGACCGCGAACTGCTGGCGGCGGTGCTGGAGGCGGCAGGCCAGTTTTCGGAGGAGATGCTGGCCCCGCTGAACCGGGTGGGCGACCAGAAGGGCGCGACCTGCGTGGACGGGTCCGTGACCGCGGCTCCGGGGTTCGCCGACGCCTACCGCCAGTTCGCGGAGGGCGGCTGGACCGGCCTCTCGGCCCCCGCCCACGCCGGCGGCCAGCAACTGCCCAAGGCGGTGGAGCTGGCCGCCTATGAGACCGTGCACGCGGCCAACATGGCCTTCGGTCTGTGCCCCATGCTGTCGCTGGCGGCGATCGAGGCGCTGGAGCAGGTCGGGACCGAGGCGCAGAAGGCGACCTATCTGACGAAGCTGGTCAGCGGCGAATGGACCGGGGCCATGGTGCTGACTGAGCCGCAGGCGGGGTCCGACCTGGGGGCGTTGACGGCGACGGCGGTTCCGAACGGCGACGGGACGTACAGCCTGACCGGGCAGAAGATCTTCATCACCTGGGGCGACCACGACGCCACGGACAACATTGTGCACATGGTGCTGGCCCGCCTGCCCGATGCCCCGCCGGGGCCGAAGGGCATCAGCCTGTTCCTCGCCTCGAAACATCTGGTGAATTCGGACGGGACGCTGGGCGAGCGCAACGCCTTCCGGCCGGTCAGCCTGGAGCACAAGCTGGGCATCCACGGCTCGCCGACCTGCGTCATGGCCTATGAGGGGGCCACGGCCGAGCTGGTCGGGCAGCCGAACCAGGGCCTGGCCCATATGTTCGTGATGATGAACGCGGCCCGGCTGGCGGTCGGAGTCGAGGGCGTCGGCGTGGCCGAGCGGGCGTATCAGCACGCCCTCGCCTATGCCCGCGAGCGGGTGCAGGGGCGGTCGGCGTGGACCGGCCAGGCGGCGCCGATCGTCGACCACCCCGACGTGCGCCGCATGCTGTCGGTGATGAAGGCGAAGATCGCGGCGGCGCGGGCCCTGTGCCTGTCCACCGGGGTGGCGGCCGATCTGGCGCGGCATGCGGCGACGGAGGAGGAGCGCCGGCGCTGGAAGGGCCGCGAGGATCTGTTCACCCCCGTCGCCAAGGCGTGGTCGACCGAGGTCGGGGTGGAGGTGGGCTCCATGGGGGTGCAGGTGCACGGCGGCATGGGTTTCATCGAGGAGACCGGCGCGGCGCAATACTATCGCGACGCCCGCATCGCCCCGATCTACGAGGGCACCAACGGCATCCAGGCCATGGACCTGGTCGGGCGCAAGCTGTCGCAGGACGGCGGCGAGGCGGCCCGCGCCGTGATCGCCGACATGAAGCTGACCCTGGCCGAACTGCCGCGCCTGTACGTCGGCAAGCCGGTCGAGCGGCTGGCCAACGCCATCATGGCGGTCGAGGACGCCACCCTGTGGCTGCTGGACGCCAAGGGCGACCCGGCGCGGGCGGCCGATGTGCTGGCCGGGGCGGACGCCTACCTGCGCCTGCTGGGCGACGTGATCGGCGGCTGGCTGCTGGCCAGGGGGGCGCTGGCGGCGCGCGACATCCTGGACGCCGGCGAGGGCGATGCGACGTGGCTGGAGGGCAAGGTCGCCCTGTACGAGGTCTACGCCGCCAATGTGCTGGGCCACGCCTCGAGCCGGCTGGCCGCCGTCGGCCAGGGCGGGGCCCTGCTGGAGCGGATGAGCGTGGACGTGCTGGCCGGCTGATCAGGGGCCGGCGGGAGCGTCCAGCAGGGCGATGGCCTCGCGGACATACGCCGCATGGGCGACGATGCCGATGCCGAGCGGGCCGGCGCCGGGCCTCACCTCGGAGGTCAGGACGCCGGCGATGAAGGGATGATCGGGCTGATGGGCGCCGGGGGCCTTGCGCGCCGAGGGCGTCCAGAACACCGGCCCGCCCGAGTTGCCGGGGAAGACCGGAAAGTCGAGCAGGAAGGTCGGGAAGGCCTCGATCGGGGTCAGAGGCCACGAGGCCACACGGCCGACCCGCAGGATCGGAAAACCGGCGGTGTTGGCCGAGTAGCCGTGCGGATAGCCGAGGGCCAGCAGTTCGTCGCCCGGCCCGACCTGCCAGGCGTCGAGTGCGTCGGCCTCGGCCAGCCAGCCGAGGGGAATGGCGGCGCGGGCGAAGTCCGGCGGGGCGAGGACCTCCATCACGGCGATGTCGCGGTCGGGATGTCGCGTCCACAGCGGATCGCCGTCCTGATTGCGGATTTGCAGCGGTTCGGGGGCGAAGCGCCAGCCGCCCTCGGGGCGCTCGTAGCGCCAGCCGATTCGGGCCTCGGGCCCGGCCATGCCATCGAGCACATGGTGGGCGGTGACCAGGACGGTGCGCGGCTGGCCGTCGGGGCGCGGGGCATCGATCAGGAAGCCGGTCCCCACCCGGCGGGTCGGGGCGTCGCCGTTGCGCTGGTCCAGCTGCACCGTGGCGGAGATCAGGCCGACGGTCAGGTCCCAGGCCGGGGCGGAGACGACGACGGGCGGCGGCTCGGCGACGGGATCGGGCGGGAGCTGGAGATCGAACATGGACGCGATGTCGCCGGGGGCTTTTGTTCATTTGACGGCGGCGGGGTCGCTCGCACAAGGTCCGCGCCTCATCCGCCATGGGGGCTGACACGATGAACCGCCGCGACCTGCTCGCCACCGCCTCGGCCGCCCTTGCGGCGACCGCCCTGCCCTCCACCGCCCGTGCTTCCGGAGTCTCGATGTCCCAGACCGCCCCCGTCCCGCCTGTCGCGAAGAAGATCCCGGTGCGGATCGAACAGCTGGGCCGCGTCCGGGTCGACGACTATCAGTGGATGAAGGACGACAACTGGCAGGCGGTGCTGCGCGACCCGACCCTGATCAAGGCCGACGTCAAGGAACACCTGACCGCCGAGAACGCCTACCGCGAGGCGATGATGGCCTCGACCCTCCCCCTGCAGGCCCAGATGTTCGAGGAGATGAAGGGGCGGATCAAGGAGGACGACAGCTCGGTGCCGGCGCCCGACGGCCCGTGGGAATACTTCACCGAGTACAAGACGGGGGATCAGCACCCGCGCTTCATGCGCAAGCCCCGCCGCGGCGGCGACCCGCAGATGCTGCTCGACGCCAACACGCTTGCCGCCGGCAAGGCCTATTCCGAGGTCTCGGCCGCCGACCATAGCCCCGACCACGCCCTGTTCGCCTACGCCGAGGACGCGCAGGGGTCCGAGGTGCATCAGATCTATGTGAAGGACCTGGCCACGGGCGAGGTGCTGCCCGATCCCATCCAGTCGGCGACCGGCAATTTCGCCTTCTCGCCCGACAGCCAGTGGATTTTCTGGACCAACCGCGACGACAACGGCCGGCCGGACAAGATCTTCCGCCGTCCGGCCCGGGGCGGCGAGGCGACCCTGGTCTACCAGGAGGACGACGACGGCATGTTCATCAGCGTCGGACGCAGCTCCGACGACCGCTTCGTGCTGATCTCGATCGAGAACCAGGAGACCTCGGAGGTCCGCTACCTGCCCGCAGAGGACATGACCGGGACGCCGAGGGTGCTGGATCCGCGTGTGACCGCCCGCCGTTACGACGCCGACCACTGGGGCGACCGCTGGGTGATCCGCACCAACGCCGACGAGGCCGTCGACTTCAAGATCGTCGAGGCGCCGACCGACGCGCCGGCCAAGGCGAACTGGAAGGACGTGGTCCCGCATACGCCCGGCCGCTTCATCGAAGGGACGGCCCTGGTGAAGGACTTTCTCGCCCGCCAGGAGCGCGCCGACGCCAATACGAGGATCGTCATCCGCGACCGCGCCGGGGCCGAGCACGAGATCGCCGTCGACGAACCTGCCTACGCCCTGTCGCTTGGCGGAGCGTCGGAGTTCGACACCACGGTGATGCGCTACGCCTACAACTCGCCGTCGACGCCGACTTCGACCTACGACTACGACCTGGCCACGCGCGAACGCATCCTGCGCAAGGTCCAGGAGGTGCCGTCGGGCCACGACCCGACCGACTATGTGGTCGAGCGGCTGAACGCCCCGGCGGCGGACGGCGAACTGGTGCCGGTGACGGTGCTGCGGCGGAAGTCGACGCCGGTCGACGGCTCGGCGCCGTTGCTGCTGTACGGCTACGGCTCGTATGGCATCCCCATGGCCGCCAGCTTCTCGACCAACCGGCTGTCGCTGGTCGACCGCGGCTGGATCTACGCCATCGCCCACATCCGCGGCGGCTCGGACAAGGGCTGGAACTGGTTCCTGTCAGCCCGGCGGTTCACCAAGAAGAACACCTTCACCGACTTCATCGCCGCGGCCGAGCACCTGATCGCGCGCGACTACGGCCGGGCCGGCAACATCGTCGCCCAGGGCGGCTCGGCCGGCGGTCTGCTGATCGGGGCGGTGACCAACATGCGGCCCGACCTGTGGGCCGGGGTGATCGCCCAGGTGCCGTTCGTCGACGTAATCAACACGATGAGCGACACCTCGCTGCCGCTGACGCCGCCGGAATGGCCCGAGTGGGGCAATCCGATCGAGGATCCCGAGGCCTATGATTACATGATGAGCTACAGCCCCTACGACAATGTCGAGGCGAAGGCCTATCCGGCGGTCCTGGCCACCGGCGGGCTGTCGGATCCGCGCGTGACCTACTGGGAGCCGGAGAAGTGGGTGGCCAAGCTGCGGCCGGCGACGACCTCGGGCAAGCCGGTCCTGCTGAAGAGCAACATGGAGGCCGGCCACGGCGGAGCCTCGGGCCGCTTCGACTATCTGAAGGAGGTCGCCCACGACTACGCCTTCGCGGTGTGGGCGGTGGAGAAGGGCTGGGAGCGGGGATAGCCGCTTCCGGGCCGGCTACGGATCAAGCGTCCAGGTGTAGTCGCCGGGCTCGTCCGCATGCATCGCGACGAAATTGCGGACTTCGTAACCGCCGGGACAGGTGTCACTGCCATCGGACCAAAAGGCATAGGGGCCGGGATACTGCACGCAGAGCGCATGGCCGCCCGACCACGAGCGGCCGGAGCCGTCGGTGGCGTCGGCGTACATGTAGAAGTTGGCGTTGTCGGTGCTGACCAGATCGATGCACGAGCCATTGTAGACGTCGTACCAGCCGCGATTGATGAAGCGGGCCGTGCCGGTCTCGACGTAGGATACGGCCACAGTCGCGTTGCGGCCGCTGCTGTTGCAGACCTTGAGGTCGATGGTCGGCGTCCAGGACGAATTCGCCTTCTGGGCCGACGCCGGAGCCGGCGCGACGAACATGAGGCCGGCGGCCACAGCCGCGACGACGATGGATTTCACGATGCTGGCCCTCCCGCCGATCAGGTCTGCAGGATATCAGTGTCATGCGCCGAATCCAGTGACGGTGGCTGACGTCGGCTGCAGGGACGGGTTCCGATGATCCCCACCATCCGCGATGCGACAGAAGACGACCTCACGGCCGTCAGCGGACTCTACGGGCGCGAGGTGCTGAACGGCACGGCGACCTTCGAGCTCGAGCCGCCGACCCGGGACGAGATGGCCGCGCGCTTCGCCGCCGTGCGGCGTCACGACCTGCCGTGGCTGGTCGCCGAGCTGGACGGTGCGTTCGCCGGCTACGCCTACGCGTCGCCGTTCCGGCCGCGCCCCGCCTATCGTTACGGGGTGGAGGTTTCGATCTATGTGGAGGAGGCCGCCCGTGGCCGCGGCGTGGGCCGGGCCCTGCTCGCGGCGCTGATCGGGCGGGTGCGGGATCGCGGGCTGAGGCACCTGATCGCGGCGATCAGCGACAGCGGGACCAGCGACGCCTCGATCGCCCTGCACCTGGCGCTCGGCTTCGCTGACGCCGGGGTCTACCGCCAGGTCGGATGGAAGTTCGATCGCTGGCTGGACGTGACGCTGATGCAGCTCGATCTGGCCCCGGACGGGGGGGCGCCGTCGGGGCCGGGGCTGGATCTGACGGGCGGCCTCGCCTGAAGGAACGGCCGGGCGGACGGCTCAGTGCGGCGCGATGTCGTCGGGCGGGGTCGACAGCCAGGGGGCCAGGCGGAACCGGCGCGGCGGCTCGCCCACGGTGCGGTGCTGGATGAACTGACGGGCGAAATCGACCACGGCGCAGATGGTCTGCTCGTCGAACGGCTTGGACACAGCCCCCAGGGCGCCGGCGAAGCCTTCCGGTATCTGCTCCGGATTGGCGGTGAGGAAGACCACCGCGGTCCCGTGCTCCCCGACCAGGGTCTGGGCGATTCGCGGACCGGTCATGCCGTCCAGCAGATTGATGTCGACCAGGGCGAGATCGGGCCGCTCCCGCCCGGCGATGCTGAAGGCGCTGGCCTGGTCCATGGCGCAGCCGACGACGTCGCAGCCGCATTCGCCCAGCACCAGTTCCAGCTCCATCGCCAGCAAAGCCTGGTCTTCGACGATGATCACCCGCAGGTCTGGACGATCCGGCACTTACTCTCCCCCGGGACGCTAACCAGACCCGTTTACACTGCTGTGTCCGATAGCGGACGGACAAACGCCTGATTGGCTATTTGGTTCTGTGTGGAGTAAGAATTCCGGGGCTTTCAGGCTTGGGGGAAAGATGGCGACCGCAGCCGTAGAAGGCTTGGGCGAGACCGAGCGCCGGTTGCTGGACGGCTACCGGCTGCTGCAGACGCTCGTCGGCATCCGCCTGCGCAGCGTCACCGACCCCGAAAGCATCCGGCACCTGACCTGGCTGAGCGACGTGGCCGCGGCGATGGAGCTGATCGGCCGCCGGATGAGTGCGTCGGGGCCGCTGGACTTCGCCGGCTACCTCGAGGACGTCGCCGCCTTCTGGACGCGCGCCTGCGAGGGACGGCCGGTCCGGCTGGACGTGCGCGGCCAATCGGCGCTCCTGCCGGACAGCCACCTGCTGCCGCTGGCCATCATCACCCACGAATTGATCTCCAACGCCTGCCGGCACGCCTTCCCCGACGGGCGGCGCGGCTCGATCGCCGTGGCCTTCTCACGCGCCGTGGGCGGGGTCAGCCTGGTGGTGCGCGATTCGGGAATCGGGGCGGCGACCCTGGCGCCGGGCGAGGGCCTCGCCCTCGTCGAGGGTCTGGTGGAGCATCTGGGCGGGTCGATGAGCATCGAGACCGCGCCCGAAGCCGGGGTGGGCGTGCGCATCCGCCTGCCGCTGGAATCCGTCGCGTCCCACTGAAGACATGGCGGGGACCGCGCAGTTGCTCCGGCGCCCCGCCGAAGATTCCGTCCCGACCGCGCCCGCCAACGGCCGAACGGAGACATCCGCAGCGGGGTCGTCTATGCAGACCGCTCAGTGATGAGGATGAGATGAACCTGTTGATCGGGCTGGCGATCCTGTCGCTGTCGCAACAAGCCGCTGAACGCCGCGGCTTCAATGCATCGGAGTGGACCGCCCTTCCAAGTCCGGACCAGTACGCAGCTTCTGTGCGCTTGGGCGAGGCGCAGCCCGAAGGGCGACTGAGCTGGGTCCGGCTGGAGTTCAAGAAGCCGCAGTCGATGGACGAACTCCTCTACGTCTCCATGGTCACCCGCATGCTGATCGACTGCGCCGGAGGCCGGGCGAAGATCGACGCGTGGGCGACGTTCTCGGAGCCGAACACCTATGGCGACCGGACCATGGGCGGGCCTTCCCTGGACCAGGAACGATGGGAACCCGTCGCCGAGGGCAGCCTGTTCGACATCGTGTCCGATGCGGTCTGTGGCGGGGGCGCCGGGCCGGAGTTCGATTACCTGCCGGGCACAGGCGTCGACAATCCGAGCTACTTCTGAGCCGTCTGACGGTCGGGTCCTGCCGGGCAGCCCCCCACGCGCCCAGCCGCTGCTGCGGGTTCGATGCATTCCTGAAAGCGACCCGGCCTCGAATACGCGCTTTGGCGGAGGCGGGCCGATGATCGAAGAACGGATGGCTGGGGAACTAGGACTCGAACCTAGAATGACGGTACCAAAAACCGGAGTGTTACCAATACACCATTCCCCAGCAGGTCCGGCGTTTCCGGGGGCGAACCCCCGGGAGGCGTGCGAGATACGACAAGGTCGCGGGGGATGCAAGAACCGGTTTCGAGACTATTTTGCGGGGCGGCGTTTCCGCGCTTGCGGGGGCCCGACCCCCTCGTTATAAGCCCGCTCCTCAAGTCGGAGTGTGGCTCAGTCTGGTAGAGCACTGCGTTCGGGACGCAGGGGTCGCAGGTTCGAATCCTGCCACTCCGACCATTCTTTCCCGAGGCCCTGAAGCATCGGCGGCGAGACGAAAGTCCGCCCCGCCGCCGGGCCGAAATCACCGGTACAGAACGATCTCCTCACCCTCGGGCGTGCGGCCGCTGAGGCGGTTCGGGCCGCCGCGCAGGATGGCCACGGTCGCGCCGCCGGCCTTGTAGAGCACCACCTGCCGGTCCTCGAGCCGCCAGCTGGACACGAACATCAGGTCCTCGAAACAGCCCGAGGCCGACGCCTGCATCGCCCCGAAGGCCGGGTTGGTGGTCAGGCGCAGGCTGCACTCGCGACGATGGCCGGTGTTGGTCACCTCCACATGGCGCCAGGTCCCGGCCCAGGCGTCCTCCCGCGGCCGGGCCGCCCAGCCGCTGTCGCGGCGGTCGTCGCGGTCGTCGTCGGCCATCGGGCCGGGGCCTTCGTCGCCGGGGCGCCGCAGGGTCAGGCCGTCGCCGAGCAGCCGGCCCTCGACGAGGGATAGCCGCGGTCCGTTCTGGTCGGACGCGCCGCGGAACAGCAGCACCTCGCCATTCTCGACCCGCCAGTTGCTGATGCGGGCCAGCCGCGACGGGCAGTCCTCGGTCTGCACCCCGCGCACGCCGAGGAAGCCGCGCTCGCCGAAGATCAACCGGCAGTCGCCGACGTCGCGGCCGCCATCGTCGGCCAGCCAGGCGCCGAAGACGTCGTCGGGACGGGCCGGCTCGGCGCGGCGACGCCACTCCGGCTGGCGCGCGCCGCCGCCGAGCGCCCCGATCAGGGCCTCGCCGAGCGCCTCGCCGTCGACCGAGACCGAGCCGCCGACTGTGGTCGAGCGCGTGGTGGTCGTGGTGGTGTCGCCGTCGCGGGTGGTGGTGGTGGTCGAGCGGGTGGTCGAGCGCTCGACGGACTGGGCGAAGGCGGGCGCGGCCGCAGCCGCAAGCGCGGCCGCCGCGAGGACGGCGATGGATCTGGACATGGTTACCCCCAAGCTGAACAGGAGGCGGAGGCTAGGGAAACCCCGGCCGCGCTTCAACCTTCGGATGCGCGGCCCGCCACCTTCGCCAGATGGGCCCCGACCGCTTCAATCGGGCGGCGGCCGAGCGCTGCGCGGCGGGCCAGCAGGTCGGGCGAGCCGGCGTCGTAATCAGCCATCAGCCGCTGTACGAAGGCTCCCGAGCGGACCTCGGCCAGCACCTCGTCCATGGCCGCCTTCGACGCCTCGCCGATGATCCGCGGGCCGGTCAGATAGGCCCCGTACTCTGCCGTGTTGGAGACGCGGCCGAAAGCGCCGGCGATGCCCATGGAGAACATCAGGTCGGTGACCAGCTTGACCTCGTAGAAGCATTCGAACCACGCCACCTCGGGCGGATAGCCGGCCTCGATCAGCTTGCTGAAGGCGGCATCGATCAGCTGGCCCACGCCGCCGCACAGCACCACCTGCTCGCCGAACAGGTCCGATTCGCATTCGGCGGCGAAGGTGGTCTCGAGGATGCCCTTGCGGCCGCAGCCCAGCGCCGCGGCGTAGGACAGGCCGAGCGCATGGGCCCCGCCGGTGGCGTCCTGGTGCACGCCGAACAGGGCGAACACCCCCTCCCCCTCGACATAGAGGTCGCGGATGCGCGGCCCGATGCCCTTCGGCGAGGCGAGGATGACGTCGAGGTCGGGCCGCGGCTTCACCAGGCCGAAGCGGACCGACAGGCCGTGGGCGAAGACCAGGGCCGCGCCGGGCCGGATGTTGGGCTCCAGCTCGTCGCGCCACAGGTCGCGGTGGGCCTCGTCCGAGACCATGACGGCGACGACATCGGCGCCACCGGCGGCCTCGCCGGCGGTGCGCACCTCGAACCCGTCGGCGCGCGCCTTGTCCCGCGTGGCCGAGCCCGCCTTCAGGCCGACGACGATGTCGGCTACGCCCGAGTCGCGCAGGTTCAGGGCGTGGGTCCGGCCCTGGCTGCCGTAGCCGATCACGGCGACGCGCTTGCCGCGGATGATCGACAGATCGCAGTCGCGGTCATGGAAGACAGGCAGGGGCGTGCTTAGGTGTCCGGTCATGAGCACAGACATAACCCCTTCCGACGTCGTCGCCTTCTGGAAAGAGGCCGGGCCCTCGAAGTGGTTCGCCAAGGACGACGCCTTCGACGCCGAATTCCGCCGGCGCTTTCACGACGCCCACGTCGCCGCCGCGCGGCGCGAACTGGACCACTGGGCGGAGACGCCCGAAGGCGTGCTGGCCCTGATGATCCTGCTGGACCAGTTCCCGCGGAATTGCTTCCGCAACACCGGCCACGCCTTCGCCACCGACCCGCTGGCGCGGATGTTCGCCATCCGGGCCCTGGACGCCGGCTTCGACCGGGCCCTGGAGAACGACCTGCGCCGGTTCCTGTACCTGCCGCTGCAGCACGCCGAGGACATGGCCCTGCAGGACCGGCAGCTGGCGCTGTTCCAGACCATGGAGCGGCCCGACGACGACCGCTGGGCCGAGCATCACCACGCGATCATCGAACGCTTCGGCCGCTTCCCGCACCGGAACAGGGCGCTCGGCCGCCAGTCGACGCCCGAGGAGCTGGCCTTCCTGGAGCAGGACGGCTTCCGGGGCTGAGCCATGCAGCGCTGCCGCGAATGCGAGATCATCCTGCAGGAGGGCCGCAACTGGCACGCCTCCTATGCGGCGCGGAACTACCGCCATTGCATGGAGTGCGCGCGCGCCTATTCGCGCCAGCGCTACGGCAAGCTGAAGCCGACGGTGAAGCGGCGCGTGCCGGTCGCGGGAATGACCGCGCGCACGCCCATGACGGCGCGGGACCGGGCAGTGCGCAACCGGGCGGAGCTGGCCCGGCAGCGGCGGGACAAGGGCTGAACATTCTCCACAGGGACGCGATCCGGCTGGGGACGACGCCGTCCGGGGCGCATCCAGCTGTTAGCAACCGAATCGGAGCGGATGCCTCGTCGGGCGAATCGGCGGCACTCTGGTCCGCATGAACGCCGCCGTCGCCCTCGCCGATCTTCAGGACCGCACCGGAGCCGTCGCGGCCGACCACCCGGAATGGCAGTACCTCAACCTGCTGCGCGACATTCTCGACAACGGCGCGCGGCGCGACGACCGCACGGGCACCGGGACGCTGGGCGTATTCGGGCGGCAGATGCGCTTCGACCTGTCGAAGGGCTTTCCGCTGCTGACCACCAAGAAGCTGCACACGCGGTCGATCATCGTCGAACTGCTGTGGTTCCTGCGCGGCGAGACCAACATCGGCTGGCTGAAGGAGAACGGGGTCAGCATCTGGGACGAATGGGCCGACGCCGAGGGCGAGCTGGGGCCGGTCTACGGCAAGCAGTGGCGGTCTTGGTCCGCGCCGGACGGCCGGGTGATCGACCAGATCGAGAAGCTGGTCGAGGGGCTGAAGACCAATCCCAACAGCCGCCGCCACATCGTCACCGCCTGGAACCCGGCCGACATCGACGACATGGCCCTGCCGCCCTGCCACTGCCTGTTCCAGTTCTTCGTCGCCGACGGCAGGCTGAGCTGCCAGCTGTACCAGCGCTCGGCCGATGTCTTCCTCGGCGTGCCGTTCAACATCGCCTCCTACGCCCTGCTGACGATGATGATCGCCCAGGTGACCGGGCTGGAGCCGGGCGAGTTCGTGCACACCTTCGGCGACGCCCACCTGTATCTGAACCACGTCGAGCAGGCGGAGACGCAGCTGGCCCGCGAGCCGCTGGCCCTGCCGACGATGACCATCGCGCCGAAGACCGACCTGTTCGCCTACCGGCTGGAGGACTTCGTGCTGGACGGCTACCAGCCTTGGCCGCACATCAAGGCCCCGGTGGCGGTGTGATCTCCTGTCTCCTCCCCGGCGCAGGGCGACGGGGAGGGGGACCATCCGGAGCCACGAGCGGAGGATGGTGGAGGGGTGAGGCGGAGCCCCGATTTTCGAAACGGTCCCGGGACAGACCTCGACCACCGCGGCGCGGCTTCACCCCTCCACCGCTTCGCGGTCCCCCTCCCCATCGCTGCGCGACGGGGAGGAGACAGGTTGGCCGCCTTGTCTGTAGAACCGCCGACATGACTCTCTCCGACCTCACCGCCTCGGTCCTGCGCATCTCCGACATCTACGCGCACGAGCACGCCATCGACCGCGACCGCGACTGGGCGCTGCTGAAGCTGCAGGAGGAGCTGGGCGAACTGACGGCCGAACACCTGCGGATGAGCGGACGGGCGCGGGGCGCGGCGGATGCGGCGAAGCTCGGCGACGAGGCGGCCGACGTGCTGGGGATGCTGCTGATCTACTGTGACCGGGCCGGGATCGACCTCGAGCAGGCGATGCAGCGCAAGTGGCTGCACTGGCTGGAGAAGGCGGCGTGAGCGCCCTGCCCCATCTCGCCCTCGTCGTCGCCCGGGCCCGCAACGGCGTCATCGGCCGCGACGGCGACCTGCCGTGGCGGCTGCGCAGCGACCTGCAGCGGTTCAAGGCCGTGACCATGGGCAAGCCCTGCATCATGGGGCGCAAGACCTGGGAGAGCCTGCCGCTGAAGCCGTTGCCGGGGCGGTTGAATCTGGTGCTGTCGAAGGACGAATCATTCACGGCGAAGGGCGCGCTGGTCTGCACTACGCTGGACGAGGCGGTGGAGATCGCGCGCGAGACGGCCGAGGAGGACGGGGTCGACGAGATCTGCGTCATCGGCGGCACGGCCCTGTTCGCCACGGCCCTGCCGCGGGCGAAGCGGCTGTATCTGACCGAGGTCGAGGCCGAGCCGGAGGGAGATGCGACGTTTCCGACCTTCGACGAGGGGGCGTGGAAAGAGGTATCGTCGGAGGCGTTTCCGGCCGGGGAGAAGGACGATCACGCCTTCGTCTTCCGGGTGCTGGAGAGGAGATGACCATGCTGATCGTGACCACCAACGACGCGCCCGGCCACCGGATCGTGCGGACGCTGGGGCTGGTGCGGGGCATCACGGTGCGCTCCCGCAACGTCATCTCGGACGCCATCGGCGGACTGCAGTCGATGCTGGGCGGTCGGGTCGGCGCCTATGTGAAGCTGGCCGAGGCCTCGCGCGCCGAGGCCTATGAGGAACTGGTCGAACACGCCCGGGCGATGGGCGCCAACGCCGTCATCGGCATGCGCTACGAGGCGAACGAGATCATGGAGGGCGTCACCGAGGTGCTGGCCTACGGCACGGCGGTGGTGACCGAGCCGGAGTGAGGACCAACGGGGCGATGGCGCTGTTGCTGGCGCTGGCCTCCGCGTCATGCGCCCGCGCCCCGGACCTCTCGGCGGTGGCGGCGGACGGGGACGTTCCGCCGGAGCGGCCGACGCTGGTCATCTGCGCCGCGGTGCTGGGCACGCTGGGCAACGCCATCCATGAGGGTCGCAGCGACAGGGACGCAGGCCGGACGAGCGCCGGCTACCGCGCCTATGCCCGCAAGGCCGCAGCCGTCCTGGGCGAGACGGAGAGTCGGCAGGCGATCGGCAGTTCCTTCGCCTTCTACGACTCCTTGACCCCGGCCCAGCTGGAGCGGGCGTCCGACATGTGTCTGAAGGCCGTCGACCGGGAATTCGACGCCGACGACTGGTGGTGACCCCTGCGACGCTGTGGCAGGGTGTCGAGGCGCCTTAGCATGACGCGATGGTCGGGGGACCCGGAATGGGCATGTTCGGCTGGCTGACCGGCGACCGGTCGGCGCCGCGAGGGGCGGTGCGCGAGTCGGCGGAGGCCCTGCGCCGGCGGCTTCTGGACCTGAATGACGCCACGGCTCCCTATGTGATCCGCGACGGCGGGCCGGAAGGGGTGGATGTCGTCGCGGAATGGAAGATCGTCGACGCCGCGTGGTACGAGACCTTCGCCAAGGCTGGCATGGAGCGGCTGTTCAAGGTTCTGATGCGGTTCGACGAGGCGCGCGGCGTGGTGCGCGCCACTGACCAGGAATGGTCGGTGGAATGGCGCGCCGGCGCGCCCGAGCTGGCGCTGGCGGGCTCGGCCTTCCGCGGCCAGTCGCGGGAGATGAGCTTCGAACGCGCCTGGGGCTTCCTCGAGGACGGCACATTCGGCGAGATCTACGACTACGCCTTCAACACCGGCGAAATCAAAGGCCCGCTGAAGGCCGCAGTCGCCAAAGGCGGCTGGGGCTGGAAGGGCGTCGCCTTCGCCAAGCTGTGACCTAGACGCCGAGCACGTCCGCCACGCGGGCCGCAACGACGGCGAACCGCCTTGCCGCCTCACCCTCCGGGTCGGCGCTGACCAGCGGGCGGCCGGCGTCGCCCGCCTCGCGCAGGGCGGCGTCGAGAGGCAGGTCGCCAAGGAAGGGCACGCCGAGACGGTCGGCCTCCGCCTTCGCTCCGCCCGAGCCGAACACCGGCCCGGACATGTTCTCGATCAGGCCGAGCGTCGGAACCTTGACCTTCTGGAACAGGGTGTGGGCCCGGCGGGCGTCGGCGAGGGCCACCTCCTGCGGGGTGGAGACGATGACGGCGCCGTCGAGCGGCGTCTTCTGGATGAGGGTCAGCTGGACGTCGCCCGTGCCCGGCGGCAGGTCGACCACCAGCACGTCGAGCGGCTGATCCTCCGTGCCCCAGCGGGTCTGGGTCAGCATCTGGGTGATGGCCTGCGACGCCATCGGGCCGCGCCAGACCATGGCGTCGTCGGCCCCGGCGAGCAGCCCCATGGACATGATCTTCAGCCCGTGCGCCCGGTGCGGCTCCATGGCCCCGTCGCGGTATTCCGGCTTGCCCGAAACGCCGAGCATGGTCGGCATGGACGGGCCGTAGACGTCCGCGTCCAGCACGCCGACCGAGAGGCCGCGGGCGGCGAGGGCGGCGGCGAGGTTGGCCGCGACGGTGGACTTGCCGACCCCGCCCTTGCCCGAGGCGACGGCGAGCACGCGGCGGACATGGGCCGGGCGATCGGTGGGCACAGGCGCCTTCGGCCGGTTCTGGTCGGCGGCCTGGGGGGACAGGATGGCGGTGCGGAAGCGCGGCTTCTGGACGGCCTCGGCGGTCAGCACCACCGAGACCCGCTCCATCCCCGGCAGGGCCTTGAGCGCGGTCTCGGCGGCGTCGCGGACGGGCGCGTAGATCGCCGTCTCGCGCGCCGGCACCTCCATGACGAAGCCGGCGCGGTCGGCGGCCACCGTCAGGCCCTGCACCAGACCCGCGGCCATCAACCCCTTGCCGCTCTTCGGATCGGCGATCGCATCGAGGGCGGCGATGACCTGCTGACGATCGAGCGGCGGATGGGACACGGCGGCGGGCTCCTCGGGACTGCGGTCGGGCTTGCCCGGCGCAAGGCGGGCGTTCTATCGCCGATATAGTCCTTCGCCGCGAGCGCCGTTTTGTCCGAGAGCACATCCCGATCCGCCGCCGTGACCCTGATCGCGGGCCCGACCGCCTCGGGCAAGTCGGCGCTGGCGCTGGAGATGGCGGAGCGGACCGGGGCGGTGATCGTCAACGCCGACAGCCAGCAGCTGTACGCCGACCTGCGGGTGCTGAGCGCGCGGCCGTCGCCCGGGGACGAGGCCCGGGCGGAGCACCGGCTGTACGGCGTGGCCGACGCCGCCGAGGCCTGGTCGGTCGGTCGCTGGAGCCGGGCGGCGATGCAGACCCTGGCCGGGCTGGACGGGCGGCCGGCGCTGTTCGTCGGCGGCACCGGCCTTTATTTCACGGCCCTGACC
>JAEYUE010000009.1 GCA_023433655.1 Pseudomonadota bacterium
TGGCCAGCAGGGTGACCGGCAGCTTGACCTTGCCGGCCACGGTCTCGCGCAGGGCCGAGACGGCGAACTCGCGGAACAGGATCAGGCCGCAGGGGATGGCCGCCTGCGGCACCGAGCCCCAGGCCAGGACGCCGAGGATGGCCCCGGTGATCAGCACCTTGTCCGCGATCGGGTCGAGGATGGCGCCCCAGCGGGTGGTGGCGTGCCAGCGGCGCGCCAGGAAGCCGTCGACCCAGTCGGTCGACGCCGCCACGATGAAGATCAGGAAGGCCGTCCGCGCGAAGCGGAACTGGTCGCTGGGACTGAGGAAGTCCGGCGGAAGGAAGGGCAGGCCCTGCGGCGCGGCCCCGGCCAGCAGCAGGAACATGACCACCCCGGCGACCAGGCGGAGCCCGGTCAGGATGTTCGGAATGGGATTGGCGTGGTGGGTCGGGGTCATGCTGGGCATCCGTGCTGCAACGCCGATGTGCCACGCTTCGATGCGCGAGGCGAGCGGTCAGCCCAGCGGCTGGAACCGTCCCGGCCCCTTCAGCGCGCGCAGCACGCCGTCGGCGATGCCGAAATGCAGGCCCGAGAGTGTCAGCTGGCCGGCCGCCTCGCGCTCGGCGATCCACGGGAAGGTGCGCAGGTTCTCGATCGACAGGCGGACCACCGTCTCCTCGGCCAGACGCTCGCTCTCACCGGCCGGGAAGCTTTCGCAGACCATGCGGACCACGGGACCGGCCTGGGCCACCCAGGGGGCCACGAAGTCGCGGCAGCTGTCGGGCGCGCCGTTCAGCATGGCGTTCACCCCGCCGCAGTAGGCGTGGCCCATGACCACGATGCGCGACACGCCGAGCACCTTGACCCCGAACTCCAACGCCGCCGAGACGCCGTGCAGCTGGCCGTCGGGCTGGTAGGGCGGCACCAGGTTGGCGACGTTGCGGACCACGAACAGCTCGCCCGGGGCGGCGTCGAAGATCAGGGCCGGGTCGGCGCGACTGTCGGAACAGGCGACGATCAGGGTGTGCGGCTTCTGGCCCTGGGCGGCCAGGGCCTCGTACTCGGCCTTCTCCTGCGGCCAGCGGTTGTCGCGGAAACGGCGGTAGCCGGTAAGCAGGGCGTCGGTGCTGGATTCGGTCATGGCGTCGTTCTAGGCGGCTCTCAGCTCTTGCGGAAGAAGGCGTGGATGCGTTCGGCGAGGGCCTGGTTGATGCCCTCGACCTTGACCAGATCGACCACCGAGGCGCGGCCGACGCCCTTGGCCGAGCCGAAGGCGTGCAGGAGGGCCTTCTTTCGGCCGGGGCCGACTCCCTCGATCTCGTCGAGCGGGTTCTTCTTGATGTCCATCGATCGCCGGGTGCGGTGGGCCCCGATGGCGAAGCGGTGCGCCTCGTCGCGCAGACGCTGCAGGTAGTAGAGGGCCGGCGACTTCAGCGGCAGCATGAAGGGCGGCTTGCCGGGGATGAAGAAGCGCTCCAGCCCCGCGTCGCGGTCCGGGCCCTTGGCCACGCCGACCACCGGGATGTCGTGCAGGCCCAGCTCGGCCATCACCGCGACCGCCTCGGCCAGTTGGCCGGCGCCGCCGTCGATCAGCACCAGGTCGGGACGTTCGACCTCCTCGCCGGCTTCCTCCTCCCTGGCGAGACGACCGAAGCGGCGGCGCAGCACCTCGCGCATCATGCCGTAGTCGTCGCCGGGGGTGAGCTCGTCGCCGCGGATGTTGAACTTGCGGTACTGGGTCTTCCGGAAACCCTCGGGGCCGGCGACGATCATGCCGCCGACGGCGTTGGTCCCCTGGATGTGGGAGTTGTCGTAGACCTCGATCCGCTCGGGACGGCCCTCCAGGCCGAAGGCCTCGCAGACCTCGTCGAGGATCTTGCCCTGGGCCGAGTTCTCAGCCATGCGCCGGCCCAAGGCCTCGCGGGCGTTGGTCAGGGCGTGATCGACCAGCGCCCGGCGCGGACCGCGTTGGGGCAGTTCGATGGTCACCACCCGGCGACCGTCGACGGTCTTCGCCTTCATCGAGAAGGCCTCCTCCAGCAGCTCCTTCTCGTGCGGGCGGACGTTGGTCAGGATCTGCCGCGGCACCGGCTTGTCCTCGTAGAACTGGCCGAGGAAGGCGGCGAGGATCTCCGGGTCCGTGTCGGCGCGGTCGACGCGCGGGAAGTAGGCGCGGCCGCCCCAGTTCTGGCCCCCGCGATAGAAGAACACCTGCACGCAGGCCTGGCCGCCGTCGGCATGCAGGGCGAAGACGTCGGCCTCGGCCACCCCCTCGGCGCTGACCGAGTTCTCCATGGCGATGGCGGACAGGGCCCGGATGCGGTCGCGCACCCGCGCGGCCTGTTCGAAGTCCATGGCGTCCGAGGCCGCCTGCATCTCCTTCGACAGCCGGCCGATGACGGCGCGCGAGCGGCCGCGCAGGAAGTCCTCGGCCTCGTCGACCAGCTGGCCGTAGTCCTCCAGCGAGATCAGTCCGGTGCACGGCGCCGAGCAGCGCTTGATCTGGTGCAGCATGCACGGCCGGGTGCGCGTCTCGTAGACGCTGTCCGAGCAGGAGCGCAGCAGGAAGGCCTTCTGCAGGGTGGTCAGGGTGCGGTTGACCGCCCAGGTCGAGGCGAAGGGGCCGAAATAGTCGCCCTTCAGCGTGTGGGCGCCGCGGTGCTTCCGCACCTGGGGCGCGCGGTGGTCGCGACGGATCATCAGCTCGGCGAACGACTTGTCGTCGCGCAGCACCACGTTGAAGCGCGGCTTCAGCTTCTTGATGAAGTTGGATTCGAGCAGCAGGGCCTCGGTCTCGGAGGCGGTGACCACCAGCTCCATCGAGCGGGTCAGCGAGACCATCAGGCCGATGCGCTGGGTGTGGAACCGGCCCTGGGCGTACTGCAGGATGCGCTTCTTCAGCGACCGCGCCTTGCCGACGTAGAGGCAGGCCCCGTCCTCGCCGTACATGCGGTAGACGCCGGGCTTGTCGGGCGCGCGCCGGGCTTCGTCGCGGATCAGCTCGGCGGCCTTCAGCGAATCGGCGGGAAGCGTCTCCTCGGTCATCCGCCCCGATATAGGCTCAGAAGCGCCGGACCATAACCACGCCGGCGATGACAAGCGCCACGCCGCCGATCCGGCCCCAGCTGATCGGCTGTTTCGGCACGCCCATCAGGCCGAAGTGGTCGGCGACGACGCTGATCAAGAGCTGGCCCGCCACCATGAGGATGACGGTCAGGGCCACGCCCAGCCGCGGCACGCCCCAGGCCGCCGCCGCCACGAATACGGCGCCGTACAGGCCGCCGATCCAGGTCCACCACGGCAGACCCCTGACCGCCGTCATATCCGGCCGCGCCTGCAAGGCGGCGGCGACCAGCGCCAGCGCCGCCGTCCCGACCGCGAACGAGACCAGCGCCGCATTGACCGGCGAGCCCACCGCCGTGGCCAGCTTCGCATTGGTCGGCGCCTGCAGGGCGGTCGCGCCGCCGGC
>JAEYUE010000020.1 GCA_023433655.1 Pseudomonadota bacterium
CGCCCGAGGTGCGCGGCGTCTATCTCTGGGGCCCGCCGGGGCGCGGCAAGTCCATACTGATGGACCTGTTTTTCGCCTGCGCGCCCGAGCCGCGAAAGATCCGGGCTCATTTCCATGCCTTCATGGCCCGGGTGCACGGCCTGATCCGCCAGTGGCGCGAGGGCGATGCGGCGGAACGCCGGGCCGTGTTCGGCCAGTGGAAGGGCGACGACCCGATCCGGCCGGTCGCCGAGCTGATCGCCTCGGAGGCCCGCCTGCTGTGCTTCGACGAACTGCAGGTCACCGACATCGCCGACGCCCTGATCCTCGGGCGCCTGTTCGAGGCCCTGTTCGAGCAGCGCGTGGTGCTGGCCGTGACCTCCAACCGCGCGCCCGATCAGCTCTACCTGAACGGGATCAATCGCGAACTCTTCCTGCCCTTCATCGCCCTGATCGAGGCGCGCTGCGAAGTGGTGACCGTGGACGGCGCCCGCGACTGGCGGCTGGACCGGCTGATGGGCGACCGGGTGTGGTTCGCCCCGGCGGACGCGGCGGCCCGCGCCGCCTTCGAGGCGCTGTGGTCGGACCTGAAGGGCGAGCAGCAGGAGTGCCCGGCGCGCATCACGGTGCTGGGCCGCGATCTGGTCATCGCGCGCACCGACGGCGGTCTCGCCCGCGCCACCTTCGACGAACTGTGCGCCCGCCCGCTGGGCCCGCAGGACTATCTGGCCATCGCCGATCGCTTCCACACCCTGTTCATAGAGGATGTGCCGGTGCTGGGCCCGGCCAACCACCACGAGGCGCGGCGTTTCGTGACCCTGATCGATGCCCTCTACGAGGCCGGCACACGGCTGGTCGTCCTCGCCGCGGCGGCGCCGGAAGCGCTGTACCGCAAGGGTGTCGGGGCGTTCGAATTCGAGCGCACCGTTTCGCGGCTCAATGAGATGGCCGGGGCGGAGTGGCTGGCGCGCGAGCGGAGCTGACGCCTTGCTTTCGCCGCGCATCCGTCGGTAGCTGCGCCCCCGAGGAGACATCGCATGATCCGTTTCGCCGCCCCCGTCCTGGCCCTGGGCCTCGCCTTCGCCGTTCCGGCCAGCGCCTCGCCGGCCGCCCCCACGGTCCAGGCCGCAGCCGATCCCGCGGTGTCGATCGAGGCCGTGAGGAACTGGCTGGTCTCCAAGGGTGGCGATGTCGGGGCTGTGCAGCGCGAGGACGGTCTCGCCTGGATCAGCGTCAACGACGATCCTCTGCGCTGGGTGGTGTTCTTCTACGACTGCCGCGACGACGGCTGCGCGGCCGTCCAGTATTCGGCCAGTTTCTCCAATCCGACCATCACCCAGGAGATGGTCAATGACTGGAACCGCGATCACCGCTTCCTCAAGGCCTATTTCCTGCCGGCCGAGACGGGCGGCGAACCCGCCGCGGTGGCCCAGTACGATGTGCTGGTGCTCAGCGACGACGTCGAGCAGCTGACCGAGTCCGCCGCCCTGTGGCTGGCCATGATGCCGGAGTTCGCGACCGCCGTCGGCTATCTCGCGGCCGACTAGGTCGGGCCCTCGCCGCCCGGGCCGCCGCCTGCTAACGCGGGCGGATGAAGGCCGAACAGGTGGATGTGCTGATCGTCGGAGCCGGCGCGGCGGGCATGATGTGCGCCGCCGAGGCCGGTCGCCGCGGCCGCTCCGTGCGGCTGATCGACCACGCCCGGGCCCCCGGCGAGAAGATCCGCATCTCGGGGGGCGGGCGCTGCAACTTCACCAATCTGGGCGTCTCGCCGACCAACTTCCTCGGCGAGAATCCGCGCTTCGCCACCTCGGCCCTGCGCCGCTTCACCCCGCAGGACTTTATCCGCCGGGTCGACCGGGCGGGCATCGCCTGGCACGAGAAGACCCTCGGCCAGTTGTTCTGCGACGACAGCGCGAAGCAGATCATCCGCATGTTGACCGACGACCTGCGCGACGCCGGGGCGCGCCTGTCGCTGGGGGTCTCGGTCGAGCGGGTCGGACGGTCCGACGGTGGTTTCGAGGCTGTGCTGTCGGACGGCTCGACGGTGCGCTCCGGATCGCTGGTGCTCGCCACCGGCGGCAAGTCGATCCCGAAGATGGGCGCGACCGGCTGGGCCTATGACACGGCGCGGGCCTTCGGTCTGAGGGTGACGGAGACGCGGCCCGCCCTCGTCCCGCTGACCTTCGAGGCGGGGCTGCTGGAGCGGCTGAAGCCGCTGGCCGGGGTGTCCGTCGAGGCCGTGGTGTCGCACGGCCGCACGCGCTTCGCAGAAGGCCTGCTGTTCACGCACCGCGGTCTGAGCGGGCCCAGCATCCTGCAGATCAGTTCGTACTGGCGCGAGGGAGAGTCGATTTCGGTGGCCATGGCGCCAGGCGTCGACGTGTTCGCGGAACTGAAGGCGATGAAGGCGGCGAACGGCCGGCAGGCCGCGCACACGGCCCTGTCGCGCATCGTGCCGAAGCGGCTGGCCGAAGTGCTGGTCGAACAGGCGGGTCTGACCGGCAATCTGGCGGACATCGCCGACCGCGACCTCAGGCGGCTGGACCAGGCGGTCAACGCCTGGACGGTCAAACCGGTCGGCAGCGAAGGCTACCGCACCGCCGAGGTCACGCTCGGCGGCGTGGCCACAGACCAGCTGGACCAGCAGACCCTGGGCGCGAAGACGGTCCCGGGCCTCCACGTGATCGGCGAGGCCGTGGACGTCACCGGCTGGCTCGGCGGCCATAATTTCCAGTGGGCCTGGGCGTCCGGCTGGGCCGCCGGGCAGGCGTGCTGAGCCCGCGGCGATCCGGCCTCTTGCCGTAAGGTCAATACTACCCCAGTTTGATTGAGCGGGACGGGCCCCTCTGGCGCGCCTGCCGACGGACCCCTCCCTGTCGGCGGCGCGCGATGTCGGACCGCATCGGGCGCCTCGGCGTTCGACCCGGCCCAATCCGCGGCGCCGGGGCGCCCGACCCCCTTGATCCTGTTCGGAGACCGCCCCGATGCCCCTCCTGATGTGCCCCAACGACAACGCCGCGATGCAGACGCTGGAGCGTGGCGGCGTCCAGTTCGACATGTGCCCCAGCTGCCGGGGCGTGTGGCTGGATCGCGGCGAGCTGGAGAAGCTGATGGAGGCGGCGACCGCCGAAGGACGCGCCGCCGCGCCTTCGCCCGCTCCGCAGCCGCAACAACCGTATCCGCCCCAGCAGGCGGCCCCGCAGCCGTGGGGCGCGCAGGGCTACCGGGACGACCGCTACCGGGACGATCGCCGCCGCGATGACGAGTACCGCTACAAGAAGAAGAAGCGGATGGACATCTTCGACATCTTCGACTGAGGCCGTCAGGCCGCCAGGCCGGCCGCCTTCATCAGGCCCTTGAGCGGCGTCAGCGCTTCCGGCGCGGCCGCCAGGGCGGCGCGGTTGTCCGGCGCGCGGAACAGTTTGATAGCCTCGGCCTTGGCGCGGTCAGCCGCCGGCCCCGGCGGGGCGGTCTCTCCAGCCGCCATGCGCAGCAGCACCGCCAGCTTCTGCGGCAGGGGCGCGGGCGAACGGGCCAGCATGGCCACGATCCTCGCCTCGGCCTCGACCGTCCCGCCCACGGCGCCGATGGCGGCGACGATTTCGGCCTCGTCCCGCTCGGTCAGGCCGCAGCCGCGCACGGCGCGCGTCAGGTTGGCGAGAACGCCCAGCTTCTGGGCGGCGGTGTGCTCCGCCGAGGGCGCGCGCATCTCGCCCTCGAACCGCAGGGAGCTGATGCAGGCCGAGAGCCAGCGGGCCGCGGCGCGCTTGTTGGCCATGCCGGTGACGTTCTCGCACAGGCGGGTCAGGGCTTCCGCCTCGCACAGCACGGTGGTGCAGGACTTCACATAGGCGGCGACGAAGTCCGCCGTGACCAGGGCCTTGGAGCGCTCGTTGAAGGCGGTCTGCACCTCCTCGAGCGTCAGCAGGCGGCCCGCCGTCGCGGTCAGGGTCATGGCCAGGGTGCGCAGGATGTCGATTTCGCCGGCGGCGTCATTGGGGCGCAGCCGGCGCGGGCTCATCAGCTCGCGAACGACCATCCGCGCCAGGGCGGCGGAGAGCAGCGGGAATTGCCCGGCGGCGACGCGTTCGCCCAGCCGCGCGGCGGGGCCTTCGACCACCGGCACCTGCAGCGCCAGACGCGGGTCCTGGGCGATCAGGGCGGCCACCTCCTTCGGGGCCACCATCCGCACCACGGCGGCCAGCGAGGCCCCCTGGTCGAGGGCCGGTCCGAGCACGTCGGCCAGGTTGGTGCGGGCGGCGAACAGTTCGCACATCACCTGTTCGATCGGCACCATGACCATGGCGTGCGGCGGCCCCTCCATCGGCGCCCGCCCGGCCAGATCCATCAGACGGTCGAGACGGGCCCGGCCCCCGCGCGCGCCCTTGAGCGCGCCGGAAATGATGCCGCCCATGATGAAGGCGCGGTCCGACTGCCCGGCCAGTCGGTGGGCGAGGTCAGCGAGCGAGTGGTTCTCGAGGTCAGGGAACTGGTTCTTGCGGCCGGCGAACAGCAGCCGCTCGATCGCCCGGTCCGCCAGCTTCTGGTAGTGGCGCACCAGGTCGTGGACCGGTTGGCCCACCGCCTGGCTTTCGGGCACTGCGACCTTCTGGATGGCGTGCTGCAGCTCGACGCCCGAGGCCTCGAGCTTCTCGGCCAGGTCCGGCCGGTGCAGCAGTTCGAAGGCGGTGACCCCCTGCCGGTTCAGCCAGTCCTCGAGCACCCGGCCGATCAGGTCGCGGGCCATCGGCGCGTACAGGTCCTGGGGCGAGCCGCAGCGCGGACCCGCCTCGTCGTCCGGCACGACGCGCTTGCGCTGCACTTCCGGCGCGCCGCGGGTCAGGACCGTGACGCTGTTGAAGGCCATGGTGTCCGGATCCAGGGTCTCCTTGGTCACGCGGACGGCCGCGGCGCGGTTGTCGTCGAGAAGCTCTTCCGCGGTCTGGATCGCATGGGCGCGATCCTCCGTCGCCATCTGGAGGCTCCAGGGCGCGGGCGCGGTCTTCCGGATATAGACTTCGTAGTGGACAGGGCCGGCCATGGAACGCTCGCACAGATGAGCCCCCATCATGGCGCCAAGGCTTTAAGGCCGGGTTTCATTGCGCATTCAGGCGGGTCGGCCCATTTTGGCGCCGTAATCTGACCCAGTTGATTTAGAACGGTAACGCTTGCCGCGCGTTGAGTGCGGGAACGGGAAGCCTCAAGGAGACCGCCTTGGCCAACATCACCCTGGTCGACGACGACGAGAACATCGTCGCCTCCGTCTCGCTGGCGCTGGAAAGCCATGGCCACAGGATCACGGCCTATCACGACGGCGCCTCGGGTCTGGAGGCGCTGGAGTCGAACCCGCCGGACCTCGCCATTCTCGACGTGAAGATGCCGCGCATGGACGGGATGGAGGTGCTGCGCCGCCTGCGCCAGACCAGCCAGCTGCCGGTCATCATGCTGACCTCCAAGGACGAGGAGATCGACGAAATCCTCGGCTTCAACCTCGGCGCCGACGACTACATCCACAAGCCGTTCAGCCAGCGGCTGCTGATCGAGCGGGTCAAGGCCCTGCTGCGCCGCTCCGGCGCCGACGGCGGCGAGGCCGAACCCTCGGGCGACGGCTCCACCAAGGCCATCAAGCGCGGCAAGCTGTCGATGGACCCGGCCCGGCACGAATGCACCTGGGACGGCAAGCCGGTGAAGCTGACGGTGACCGAATTCCTGCTGCTCCAGGCGCTGGCCCAGCGTCCCGGCTTCGTGAAGAGCCGCGACAACCTGATGGACGCCGCCTACGACGACCAGGTCTATGTCGACGACCGCACCATCGACAGCCACGTCAAGCGGATGCGCAAGAAGTTCCGGGTCGTCGATCCCGAATTCGACGCGATCGAGACCCTGTATGGCGTCGGATACCGATACCGCGAGAGCTGACCCGGCCGATGCGGCCGACGACGACCGCCCGCGCCGCCCCAGGCGGTTCGGCGGCTCCCGGCTGGGCGGTTTCATCCTCGCGCTCAACCTCCTCAGCCTGCTGATCCTGTTCGTCGGCGCCCTGGCGCTGAACGAATGGCGGCGCGGCCTGATCGAGGCCCGTCAGGAGACGCTGGCGGCCCAGGCCGAGTTGCTTGTGCAGGTGCTGGGCGACGAACGGCTCGGAGTCACCCGGGGGGAACCGACACCCGAGCTGAACTTCATCGAGGCCAGCCGCTGGCTTCGCGACAACTTCATCCCCGAGGGTCAGCGGGCGCGGCTGTTCGATGTCGACGGCATCATGGTCGCCGACAGCTACGAGGTCACTGAAACGATTTCGGGCGAGCCTCTGCCGCCGGCCCTGCCGGCCGGCAGCCCGCCGGTGGTCCAGGACCCGAACGAAAAGGTCAGGGACACCCGTAAGCTCGCCCAGGCCCGGCGGGCTTTGGCCGAAGAGGTTGAGACCGCCCTCGACGGCCGCTCGTCGGCCACCCTGAGGCTGTCGGAAACCGGTGAACGCGTCGTCTCGGTGTCCATCCCTGTGCGCCATGTCGAGCAGGTGCTGGGCGTGCTGACCCTCGAGGCGGGCGACGTCGACGAGACCCTGGCGGCGCAGCGGCTGGCGCTGATGCCCTTCGCCCTCGTGGCGCTGTTCGTGTCGCTGCTGTCGTCGCTGCTGCTGCACCTGTTCGTGGCGCGGCCGGTGATGCGGCTGTCGGCGGCGGCGGACGCAGTGCGGCTCCAGCGGGCGCGGGCCATCTCCCTGCCCGACCTCGACCACCGCAAGGACGAGATCGGCGACCTGGCGCGGTCGCTGGAGACGATGACCGAGACCCTGTCGGACCGCATGGACGCCATCGAGCGCTTCGCCGCCGACGTCGCCCACGAGATCAAGAACCCCCTGACGTCGATCCGGTCGGCGCTCGAGACCCTGCCGCTGGTGAAGACCGAGGCCCAGCGAGAGAAACTGACCGCCCTGCTTCAGCAGGACGTGCGGCGGCTCGACCGGCTGATCACCGACATCTCCAACGCCTCGCGCCTGGACGCCGAGCTGAGCCGCGACCGCCCGCGCCCGATCGACCTGACCGTGCTGCTGCGCGAGATCGTCGACGTCTACGAGGCGGGCATCAAGCCCGACGGCGTGCACGTGACCTTCTCGGGCCCGGCCGGCGAGCACGCCATGATCCGCGGGCGCGACGGCCCGCTCGGCCAGGTCTTCCGCAACCTGATCGACAACGCCCGGTCGTTCAGCGCGCCCGGGGGCCGAGTGCAGGTCAGCCTGTCGCGCGACGGGATCGATCCCGACCTGCCGGTGCGGGTGCGCGTCGAGGACGACGGCCCGGGCATACCACCCGAGAACCTCGAGACGGTGTTCCAGCGCTTCTATACGTCGCGCCCTCGCGGGACGGCCTTCGGGACCAATTCCGGGCTCGGCCTGTCCATTGTCCGGCAGATCGTCGAGGCCCACGGAGGGCGGGTCTGGGCGGAGAACCGGAAGCATGCCGACGGCGCCGTCGCAGGCGCCCGTTTCGAGGTGGCCCTGCCCGCCGCCGCGCCGCCGGGAGGGCGGTCGTGAGCGTCCGGCAGCCTGCGCACGGCACGGCCGCGGCCTGCTGGAGGCCGGGAGCCGGCTGGCGGGCGGTGCTGATCACCGGGCCGGCCGGGGCCGGCAAGAGCGACCTTGCGCTGCGGCTGGCCGGCCGCGGCTGGCGACTGGTGGCCGACGACTACGCCTATCTGATCGCCTCGGCGGGCGCGCTGTACGCGGTCGCGCCGGAGACGATCGCCGGCCGGATTGAGGCTCGCGGGGTCGGGATCGTGCCCGTCTGCGCCCGCGGCCCGACCCGCCTGGCGCTGGTCGTGGAGCTGACAGGGGAGACGCCGGAACGCCTGCCGGAGCCCGAGACCCGCACGCTTGAGGGGATCGATCTGCCGGTCCTGCGGCTGCGCGGATTCGAGGGGTCGGCGGTCGAAAAGGTCGCGGCGGCGCTCGCCCGGCTTTAACCGGCGGCGGAGTTGGGCTATTCCGCGCGGCTTGCGGCCGATCCAGCGAACGGCCGGGACGCGGGGGCGCGAGTCTTGGTGAAGCCTTCATGATCGGCCTGGTGATCGTCACCCACGGGGGACTGGCCTCGGAATTCCTCTCGGCCATGGAGCATGTCGTCGGACCCCAGCGGGGCGTCGCCGCCATCTGCATCGGGCCCGAGGACGACATGGAGCGGCGGCGCCGCGACATCGTCGACGCCGCCCGGGCGGTGGACGACGGCGACGGCGTCATCCTGCTGACCGACATGTTCGGCGGCACCCCCTCCAACCTGGCCATCTCGGTCATGGAGGAGACGGGGGCCGAGGTCATCGCCGGGCTGAACCTGCCGATGCTGATCAAGCTGGCCAGCGTGCGCGGGCGTGAACCGCTCGAGGCCTGCGTGGCCCACGCCCAGGACGCGGGCCGGAAATACATCTCCGTGGCCAGCTGGGTGCTGCAGGGCGAGAAATGAGCGACGTGACCGGCCGGGCCGCGGCGACCGCCAACATCTGCAACAGCCGCGGCCTGCACGCGCGGGCCAGCGCCAAATTCGTCAAGCTGGCCTCGGGCTTCGACGCCGAGGTCCGCGTCACCCGCGACGGCGTCACGGTGAACGCCCTGTCGATCATGGGCCTGCTGATGCTCGGGGCCGGCAACGGCTGCGAGATCGAGATCGCCGCCGAAGGGCCGGAGGCCGAGGCCGCGGTGGCCGCTCTCGCCGACCTCGTCAGCCGCCGCTTCGACGAGGAGCAGTAACGAAAACGCCCCGGTCGGCGACCGGGGCGTCGTTCGTCAGGCCGCCGTGCGGGCCTTACGGCGTCTCGGTGATCAGCAGCGAGGCCGAGGCCGTGCCGCCGCTGAAGGTGCCGATCCAGATGTCGTAGGTGCCGCTGGACGGGCGATTGAAGCGGACCTCGGCGTCGCCGTCGCCCCAGCTGTCGTCGTCGCAGTACCAGCGGCCGTCCGGACCGTTGATGATCAGCGTGGTGTCGGTCGACGAGCGGGTGCGGAACACCAGCGGCAGCGAACCGGCGCTGTAGGTGACCTCGAAGTCCGGCGCGTTGGAGATGTTGCCGACGCAGGCGCCCGGCAGGTCGGTGTCGGTGTAGGCGTCGATCGAGCCGCCCGCGGTCAGGTTGACCCGGTACGGATCCGGCGTGAAGCCCGCGTTCAGGCGGATTTCGCCGTAGTTGGCGGTCAGGCCGGCGTTCTGCGCGACGGCCAGGCCCGGCGCGGCCAGGGTGGCGGCCAGCGCCAGCGCGCTGATGATGCGTTTCATAGTTATGGTCCCCGAAATCCCTTGTGGATCAGCCCATGCGGACTCCACGCCAAACGCGGTTCGCCGTCAAGCGGCCTTCGCGCCGCCGTCAGATTTCGTGGGGCTGAAACCGCCACCTGCGATCCTGCGAAGCGCCGCCGCGCGAAGCAGGATGGTGGAGCCGAGGGGAGTCGAACCCCTGACCTCGTCATTGCGAACGACGCGCTCTACCAACTGAGCTACGGCCCCCCAAGGTCCGACCGGAGGTCGGTTCAGGCGAGGGCGCGACATAGGAGCGGCGGGGGCTTGGTGTCAACGGTGTTCGGCGCCGATCGTCGCGCCGGGCCCGGAATCCTTGGACAGGCCGCAGCGACGCGCTAGAAGCGGGGCTGGATTCCGGGAGAGCCGCTTCATGGGTTTCGCCATCGTCTGGCTGGTCAACACCATCCTGTCGCTCATGACCTGGGCGATCATCATCTCGGCGATCATGAGCTGGTTGTTCGCCTTCGACGTCATCAATCACCGCAACCGCTTCGTCAGCCAGGTCGCGATGTTCCTCGACGCCCTGACCGGGCCCATTCTCGGGCCGTTCCGGCGGGTCATCCCGCCCCTGGGCGGCCTCGACATCACGCCGATCGTGGCGATCCTGACGCTGCAGTTCCTCGGCATTCTGTTCAACCGGATGAGCGCCCCGTTCCTGATCCAGGTGCTGGGCTAGGCGTGACCGCCGGGCGACAGGGCGGCCGGGCCGGGCCGGTCAGGTGCGACCGCCGCTTGCGCCATCCGGCAGGCGGACTAGGGTGCCGCTCCGATCGGGCCGGGAGCCCGCAAGTTTGCCGGACGACATGACCACGATCCGATCAGTCGCCATAGTCGGCGCAGGCCAGATGGGGGCGGGCATCGCCCAGGCCGTCGCGACCGGCGGCTACGAGGTCCTTCTCCACGACGCGGCGGGCGAGCGCGTGCCCGAGGCCCAGGCCGCCATCGCCGCCAGCCTGGCCCGACGCGTGGCCCGCGGCCTGACGACCCGGGCCGAGGCCGACGCCGCCGTGGCCCGTATCCGGCCCGCGAAATCGCTCGCCGAGGCGGCGCAGGCGGATCTGATCATCGAGGCGGCGATCGAGGATGAGGCCGTCAAGAAAGCCATCCTTGCGGACCTGGTCCCTCATCTGGGGCCGGAAACCCTCCTCGCCTCCAACACCTCGTCGATCTCGATCACCCGGCTCGCCTCGGCCACCGACCGGCCCGAGCGCTTCATCGGCCTGCATTTCATGAAGCCGGCGCCGGTGATGAAGCTGGTCGAGATCATCCGCGGCATCGCCACCTCGGCCGAGACCTACGAGACCGCCGTGGCCTTCGCCGAAAGTCTCGGCAAGACGACCACCAACGCCGAGGACTTCCCCGCCTTCATCGTCAACCGCATCCTGGTGCCGATGATCAACGAGGCGATCTACACCCTCTACGAGGGCGTCGGGAACGTCACCTCGATCGACAAGGCCCTGAAACTGGGCGCCAACCATCCCATGGGGCCGCTTGAGCTGGCCGATTTCATGGGGCTCGACGTGGTGCTGGCGATCATGAACGTGCTCTACGACGGCCTCGCCGACAGCAAGTACCGGCCCTGCCCGTTGTTGGTGAAATACGTAGAGGCCGGCTGGCTCGGGCGCAAGTCCGGCCGCGGCTTCTACGACTATTCCGGCGACACGCCGGCCCCGACCCGATGATCCGCCCCAAGCTTCCGCCGCTCGAGCGGCCCGAGGACTTTCCCGGCCAGACCCGCGTCGTCTGGCGGCGCGAGCCGCATCGCATCGTGCTGGCCGCGATCCTCGGCGCCCTGTGGCCGCCGCTGGTCGTCACCCTCGCCGTCTGGCGGCCGAAGAACTGGATTCCCGGGCTCGAGGTCGACTGGCGGCTGCTGGTGCTGTTCATCGGCTTCCTGGCCGTGCCCGGCGGCCTGTGGCTGCTGGACCGCGAGCGCCGCCGCACCGGTCGACCGGCCACCCGGCTCGGCGTCGTCTGGCGCTTCATGTTCTACGGCGGCCTGCTGGCGGCGGCGCTGGGCGCCCTGTTCGCCCTCCTCCAGTCGGTGCTGCAGTGGCTGCACGCCGCCAATGTCGGCGAGGCGGTGGGCGGCAGCGAAACCTCCCTGCTGATCTACGGGGTGGGCGGGCTGTCGGTGGCGGTGCTGGTCGGGGTCAGCTACGCCCTGTGGGCCGGGCTGTGCGCCGCCTTCATCGCCTTCCGGCCGCAGCCGGAGGTGCGCGACCGTCTCGGCCTGATGGCCGAGCCGGGAACCGACTGACCTGCGGATCACCTTACCCCGAATTTAATTTCGCCGACGCACGCCTGGTGTAAAGTTTCCTTGTCTGAAAAGGGGGGCGACATGACCAATGAGGCGACGATCGCGGTGGCGCCGGGCGCCGTCGGGCCGGTCCAGGAAAAGGACCGCATCCACAATCTCGACATGCTCAGGGGCTGGGCCATCCTCGGCATCCTCGCCGTCAACGCCATCGCCTTCGCATGGCCGGTCGAGCTGACCATGGCCGAGGCGCACCCGCCCGGCGACCTCAGCCGCGCCGACCTGATCGGCCTTTGGGTCACCGACGTCTTCTTTTCCGACAAGATGCGCACCCTGTTCACCATGCTGTTCGGGGTCTCGGTCTTCCTCGTCGGCGGCGAGCGGTCCGATGCGGCGCGGGGCAAGGTCCTGGTCCGCCGGCTGATCTGGCTGGGCGTGTTCGGCGCCCTCCACGGCGCCCTGCTCTGGTACGGCGACATCCTGCTGCACTACGCCTACTGCGGCCTGCTGGTGATGCTGATGCGCTCGTGGAGCGCGCGCCGCCTGCTCTGGATCGGCGGTCTGGTCACCCTGCTGTGGGGCGTGATCGCCACCCTCGCCATGTGGGGCATGGCCAATCTGCCGCCGGACCTCGCCGCCCAGATGGAGGCCGGCCGCCCCACGGCGACGCCGGAATCGATCGCCGCCGCGGTGGAGCTCTACCGCTCCGGCTGGCCCGCCGGCCTGATCGAGAACCTGAAGGCCTGGGCCATGTTCCAGCTGCTGGCCAGCCCCTTCCTGATCCCCATCACCGTGCCGCTGATGATGTTGGGGCTGGGGCTGTTCAAGTCGGGCTACCTTTCCGGCAGGTCGCCGATGTGGGTCTATCTGCTGGTCCTGCTGGCCGGCGGCGCCAACCTGGCCGCCTTCGCCGTCTGGGGCTGGCAGGAGACGATGGCCGGGGAAGGGGCGGACCCCACCAACGGTCTGGCCGCGGCCGCCGGCGGCATGGCGCCGCTGATCACCCTGTTCTACGCCACCGTCCTGATCCTGCTCGTCCGCTTCGGCCTCAAGACCCTGACCCGGATCTTCGTGCCGGTGGGCCGCATGGCCTTCACCAACTACCTGACCCAGACCCTGATCATGGTCACCCTCTACTATGCGCCGTGGGGCCCGATGTGGTTCGGGACGCATTCGCCGGTCGAGATGTGGCAGGTGGTGGGCGCCGTCTGGATCGCCCAGCTGATCTGGTCGCCGCTGTGGCTGTCGGTGTTCCAGATGGGGCCGCTGGAATGGGGCTGGCGCTGCCTGACCTACGGCCGGATGGTGCCCATCCTCAGGGGCGGGGGACGGACGGCGAGCGCCGCGGCGTGACCCGCGCGGTCGGGGCGGCAGGAAGCGCGGCCCCGACTCTCGACCCCCGACCCTCGCGGCTCTAAAGACGCGGCATGACCGACGCCGCTCCCCGTCCCATCGCCCGCGCGCCGCGCGGCTTCGCCGACCGCCGCGGTCGCGACCTTACAGCCGAGCGCCGGCTCGTGGCGCGGGTGTCCGCCGTGTACGAGCGTTGGGGCTTCGAGCCGCTGGACACCGGCGCCTTCGAATACGCTGACGCGCTCGGCAAATTCCTGCCGGACGCCGACCGGCCCAACGAGGGCGTCTTCGCCCTGCAGGACGATCCCGACGAGGATGGGCGCGGCGAATGGATGGCGCTGCGCTACGACCTGACCGCGCCGCTCGCCCGGTTCGCGGCCCAGAATTGGGAGACGCTGCCCAAGCCCTTCCGGCGCTACGCCTTCGGGCCCGTGTGGCGTAACGAGAAACCCGGACCGGGCCGCTTCCGCGAGTTCGTCCAGTGCGACGCCGACACGGTCGGCTCCGACCGGCCCGAGGCCGACGCCGAGATCATCGCCATGGCCTGCGAGGGCCTGCAGGCCGCCGGCCTGTCGGCCGATCAGGCGGTGATCCGGGTGTCGAACCGCAAGCTGTTCGACGGCCTGTTCGAAGCCGGCGGCGTCGCCGACGCCGGCCAGAAGCTGACCGCGCTCCGCGCCATCGACAAGTACGACCGACTGGGCTGGGAGGGCGTCGCCGCCCTGCTCGGCGAGGGCCGGCTGGACGAGTCCGGCGACTACACCAGGGGCGCGCAACTGCCCTCGAAGGTGATCGCCGCCATCGAGGGCTTCCTCGCCTCGGCCGGCGACGGTCAGGCGAGCCGGGCGGAGACGCTGCACGCGGTCGCCCGCTCCGGCGACATCGGCGCGGCCGGCGAGGCGGCCCTGGCCGAACTGGCGGCTATAGACGCGGCGCTCGACGCCATGAAGGTCGATCAGGCCGCCGTCCGCTTCGACCCGACCATCGTGCGCGGGCTGGAATACTACACCGGCGCCGTGTTCGAGGCCGAGCTGCTGCTGGAGACCATCGACGACCGCGGCCGGGCGGTGCGCTTCGGCTCGATCGGTGGCGGCGGCCGCTACGACGACCTGGTGGCCCGCTTCACCGGCGAGCGGTTGCCGGCGACCGGCTTCTCGTTCGGCGTGTCGCGGCTGGCCTCGGCCCTGCGCGCGGCGGGACGGGGTGCGGCGGACGCGGTGCGCGGGCCGGTGGTGGTCATCGTCTTCTCGGACGCCGACATGCAGCACTATCTCGACGCCGTGGCCGAGCTGCGCAAGGCAGGGATCGCGGCCGAACTCTACCTGGGCCGGGCGGGCATGAAGGCGCAGATGAAGTACGCCGACCGCCGCGGCGCCCCGGCGGCGGTGATCCTCGGCGGAGACGAGATCGCGGCCGGACAGGTGACCATCAAGGACCTCGACGCCGGACGCGCCCTGGCCGCCGGGATCGCCGACAACGAGGCCTGGAAGGCCGAGCGTCCCGGCCAGGTCGTGGTCGCCCGCAGCGAGCTCGTCGCGACCGTCCGGCGCATCGCGGATGCTCCGCACACGGATGCGTGAGTTATCATTGATAAGGGATGAAAACGGGCGGTTTCGCCAACGCCTTCATTGACTTGGCCGCTGGAATGACGTCATTCTGCGGGCACTCGAAAGCTGCGGCGCCACGGCGTAGCGGCCTTTCGGAGGCGTTTCGGGGAGGAAACGTCCGCTCCGTAGAGAGCGAAAGAAAGCCCGCCGCGATGTATCCCCCGCGGCGGGCTTTTTCGTGCCTGACGCGGGCCCGATCTCGACGCGAAAAAGGGCCGGAGCGTCGCCGCTCCGGCCCTTCCCGATCAGCTTCGCGCGCCGCCTACCAGATGCGGACGCGATCTTCCGGCGCGAGGTAGTATTTGTCGCCCGGCTTGACGTCGAAGGCCTCGTACCAGGCGTCGACGTTGCGCACCGGACCGATGACCCGGAACTCGGCCGGGCTGTGCGGATCGGTGGCGATCTGGTTGCGCAGGGCGTCGTCGCGATATTTCGACTGCCACACCTGGGCCCAGCCGTAGAAGAAGCGCTGGTCGCCGGTGGTGCCGTCGATCACCGGCGCCGGCTGGCCGTTCAGCGACAGGTGATAGGCCTCGAGGCCGACCGCCGTGCCGGCGGCGTCGCCGATGTTCTCGCCCATGGTCAGGGCGCCGTTGACCTTGAAGCCGGGGATCGGCTCGAACTGGTCGTACTGGGCGCCCAGGCGCGTGGTCAGGGCCTCGAAGTTGGCCTTGTCCTCGGGGGTCCACCAGTTGCGCAGCACGCCGTCGCCGTCGGACTTGGAGCCCTGGTCGTCGAAGCCGTGGCCGATCTCGTGGCCGATGACCCCGCCGATGCCGCCGTAGTTGACGGCCGGATCGGCGTCCGGATCGAAGAAGGGCGGCTGCAGGATGGCGGCCGGGAAGACGATCTCGTTGTTGGTCGAGTTGTAGTAGGCGTTGACCGTCTGCGGGGTCATGCCCCACTCGTCCTTGTCGACCGGCTCATTGAGGCGGTTCAGCTGGTAGTTCCAGCGGAACAGGCCGGCGCGCTCGGCATTGCCGAACAGGTCGTCCGGACGGACTTCCAGCGCCGAATAGTCGCGCCACTTGTTCGGATAGCCGATCTTGACCGTGAACTTGGCCAGCTTGTCCTGGGCCGCCGCCTTGGTCTCGTCGCTCATCCATTCGTAGGTGTTGATGCGGTTGCCCAGGGCGGTGCGCAGGTTGGCGACCAGCTCCTCCATCTTGGCCTTGGACTCCGCCGGGAAGTATTCGGCCACATACTGGCGGCCGACGGCCTCGCCCAGCATGCCCTCGGCGAAGCTGATGCCGCGCTTGTCGCGCGGCCGCTGGGCCGGCTGGCCGTTCAGGTCGCGCGAGCGGAACTCCCACTGGGCGTCGGCGAAGCGCTTCGACAGCAGGCCGGCGGCGTCGTCGGTGGTGTGGAAGGCCTGCCAGGCCTGGATCACCTCGATCGGGGTCTCGGCGTAGATGGCCGCGATCTTCGGCATGGCCGTGTCCTGGCGCACGATCAGCCGCGGCACGTCGCCCACGCCGATGGCCGAATAGTAGTCCTGCCACGGGAAGCCCGGCGCCTCGGCGGCCAGCTGGGCGATGGTGTATTCATTGTAGGTCTCGTCGCGATTGCGGTTCTGGACCGGCGTCCAGTGGGCCTCGGCGATACGATCCTCGAAGGCGAGGATGGCGTCGGCGTTCCCGGCGGGGTCCTCCCAGCCGATCATCTCCAGCATGCGGGCGACATAGGCGCGGTACAGCGCCTTCTTCTCGGCCCAGCGCTCTTCCAGGTAGTAGTCGCGGTTGGGCAGGCCGAGCCCGGACTGGCCGGTGGAGACCACGTAGCGGGTCGGGGCCTTCTGGTCGGTCGAGATGCCGGTGCCGAAGATCGAGGCGCCGAAGCGGCCCTGGGTCTGTCCCATGTAGACCGCGGCCTTGTCATGGCTGTCGGCGGCGCGGATGGCGGCCAGGTAGGGCTGCAGCGGCTGGGCGTCCAGCGCCTCGATGCGGGCCTCGTCCATATAGGCGCGGTAGGCGTCGGCGATCTTCTGTTCGTCCGTGCCGGGCGTCAGGTCGGTACG
>JAEYUE010000041.1 GCA_023433655.1 Pseudomonadota bacterium
GTCTGGGCCCGCGCCGCGTCGCGCGCCGACCGCACCTGATCCAGCCGCGCCGGGGCGTAGATGCCCTGCCGCACCAGCGGTTCGATGCGCCCATACTCCGCCTCGGCCTGCCGCTCGGCCGCCTCGGCGGCGGCCAGCTCGGCGTCGAACACCGACAGCTCCTCGGCGCGCTGACCCTTCCTCAGGTCCTCGACCCGCGCCTCGGCCGCGCCCACCGCCGCCGCCGCGCCCCCCGCCTGGGCTCGCTGCACCGCCGGATCGATCAGGAAGGTGCGGCCGCCCGCCCCCACCCGCTCGCCCTCGCGCACATACAGTTCGGCGACGGCGCCCGACACCGGCGCGGCCAGATAGACCCGCTCGCCCTCGATATAGCCGGTCAGCACCCGCGGCCCGCCGTCGCGGGCGACCAGCGCCCAGACGATCAGGACCAGAATCGCCACACCTGCAATCACCAGCACCGGCCGCAGACGCTTCATGGACGCATCCCCCTCAGCACCGTTTCGACATGCTGCTCCGCCAGCTTCACCACGTCGACAGGCTCGGCCCCGACCGGCTCGAAGGTCTCGCGCCACACCATCGACAGCACCATCGGCCCCATCAGTCCGAAGGCGAACAGCCGCGGGTCGCCCGGCCGCACCTCGCCGCGCGCCTGCGCCGCCGCGATCAGTCCGCTCATCAGCTGCACGCCCGGCTCGACCACGCTCTCGCGCCAGATCGACGCCAGCTCCGGATGGTTGCGGCTCTCGGCGATGACCAGCTTGACCACGCCGGTGATGCGGCGGTCGCTGACCACCTGACGCGCCAGCATCGGCAGGGCCATGCGCACCACCTGCTCCAGCGGCAGGTCGGCGGCGGCGACGGCCTTGACCCGCTCGATGTTGGGCGAGATCGCGTCCACCACCACCGCCCGGAACAGGTCGGCCTTGGTCTCGAAGTAGAGGTAGAGCGCCCCCTTCGACACGCCGGCGCGCTTCGCCACCTCCTCCAGCCGCGCCCCCTGGAAGCCGCGCTCGGCGAACACCTCCAGGGCGGCGGCGAGGATTTCGGCGGGGCGGGCCTCCGGGCGGCGGCGGAATTTCGGCTGGCCGGCGGGCAACATGGCGCGTCTCTTACTGACTGGTCAGTTATTACCGATCCCGATGAAGGCTGTAAAGCAGTCTACGCTCACCTCTGTCTCAGCCCCCGCTGGACCCCGCCCCGCTGGGATTCTAAGGGAGGCGGATGACCTCCCCGCTCGACGCCTCCCCCGATCCCCTGCTGACGCTGGAGCCGCACCGCCACGCCGCCGTGCGCGAGCTGTTCGGCATTGACTCGGACATGACCGTGCCGGTCTTCACCGAGCGGGACAGCCATGTGCCCGAGATCGACGACGCCTACCGCTTCGATCCGCAGACGACGCTGGCCATCTGCGCCGGCTTCGCCTTCGACCGGCGGGTGATGGTCCAGGGCTATCACGGCACCGGCAAGTCGACCCACATCGAGCAGGTCGCCGCCCGCCTCAACTGGCCCATGGTCCGCGTCAACCTCGACGCCCACGTCAGCCGCATCGACCTCGTCGGCAAGGACGCCATCGTCCTCAAGGAGGGCAAGCAGATCACCGAGTTCCGCGAGGGCATCCTGCCGTGGGCCATCCAGCGCCCGGTCGCCCTCGTGTTCGACGAATACGACGCCGGCCGCCCCGACGTGATGTTCGTCATCCAGCGGGTGCTCGAGGCCCAGGGTCGCCTCACCCTGCTGGACCAGAACCGCGTCATCCGTCCGAACCGCTTCTTCCGCCTGTTCGCCACCTCGAACACCGTCGGCCTCGGCGACACCACCGGCCTGTACCACGGCGCCCAGCAGATCAATCAGGCCCAGCTGGACCGCTGGAACATCGTCACCACGCTCAACTACCTCGACCACGACGTCGAGGCCGGGATCGTCGCCGCCAAGGTGCCGGAGTGGAACGACGCCGAGGGCCAGCGCCGCATCGCCGCCATGGTCCGCGTCGCCGACATGACCCGCAACGCCTTCATGAACGGCGACATCTCCACCGTCATGAGCCCGCGCACCGTCATCACCTGGGCCCAGAACGCCATCATCTTCGGCGGCGACGTCGGCCTCGCCTTCCGCCTGTCCTTCCTCAACAAGTGCGACGAACTGGAGCGGCCGACCATCGCCGAGTTCTACCAGCGGGCGTTCGGGGAGGACCTCCCGGAGGCGGCGACAAGGGTGAAGGTGGGGTGATGCTCGCGCTCGTCCTTGCGCTTCAAACGTCCCCTGCCCCACCCACGGATGCCGAACTGTTGGCCCACGCCAGCGCCCAGCGGCCGGGCGTCGAGGTGTTGTCAGTCCATTCGCGCGACTTACCCTCCGACGACTCCCCGATGCGCACACTTTGCGGCCTCGCCCGCCTCAACGGACAGTACGAACCAGTCTATATCGCCACCCGATGGGTCGATCCGGCCACGTCCAACGTTCGCATGGTCGGTCAGCCCCTGCCGCCGCCGCGCTGGCGGACAAGTCTTGTGATGGCGACACACGCCGACGCGAACGAGGATGGCGTGGTGGATCGGCTGGACCGGAATATTGACGTCTATAGCCGCAAGCTCGCGCTCATTATGTGCCGGGACTGGGCCGCGATCGAGGCTCCGGAAGGTGTGGTCTGGTCGCTTGAGACGGAACCGGATCCGGATCGCCCTGCTGTGGCGCCGGGGGGTCCGCGACTTGAGCCGCTGCCACGACCCCAAGGCTGATCGCTATCCGCGTCTCATCTGCCGCAAGGGATGGTTCAGCCGTTCCCGTTCCGCCAGGCCCCTTCCGCGAGCTCCCGCGCCGTCTCCCGCACGCCTTCCGGCCAGCCCTTCACCGCCGCATCGAACGCCGTCCAGTCGCCGGCGAACAGCATGCGCGTCGCCTCCTCATAGCCGGGGCGGTCGCCGGCCATGGCGGTGATGAAGCGGTAGGTCGCCTCCTTCGCACGCCGGGCCCGCTCGGGCCCCTCCCCGGCCTTCATCTGCGCCTCGACCAGCTTGCGCAGCGCCACCGAGGCGCCGCCGGGCTGGGCCGAGAGCCAGTCCCAGTGGCGGGGCAGAAGGGTCACCTCGCGGGCGGTCACGCCCAGCTTCGGTCGGCCAGGGCCGCGCTTCTCCGGCGCCGGCGGCGTCTCCAGGCGCGCCAGCACATCCTCCGCTCCGCCGCGCAGGTCGAGATCCACGACCCGCCCGTCAGCGAGGTCGAAGACCACCGGCGGGGGTCCGTCGGCGCGGGCGGCGGCGAGGATCCGCGGCAGGACCTCCGCGAGCGGGCCTTTCCCGAGCCGGGCGTCGCCCAGGAAGCAGACGACGGGCAGGTCGGCGCGGACGGACATCGGATTCTCCTTGCGGCGCGGGCGGCGGGACACGGGGCCGGCCGACAGTCGGACGGCCATAAGCGGTCGGCGTATTACCCGGGCGAAATCCTCCGGTCAATATTCCCCGGGTCTTATTCTGCGCGCGCCCCGCCTCCCCCGCCCTTTCGTCGCCCGCCCCCGCCCTGTAAGAGCGGCGCGAACCTCAAAGGAGCAGCGCCGATGGCCGACACCCTCACCTTCACTCTCGACACCGGCGACGGCGAGGCCCGCGACGTCGTTATCAAGCTGCGCCCCGACCTGGCCCCCGGCCATGTGGCCCGCATCACCGAACTGGCGCAGGAAGGCTTCTACGACGGCGTCGTCTTCCACCGCGTCATCCCGGGCTTCATGGCCCAGGGCGGCGATCCGACCGGCACCGGCACCTCGGGCTCGTCCAAGCCGAACCTGAAGGCCGAGTTCTCGGCCGAGCCGCACGTCCGCGGCGTCTGCTCCATGGCCCGCACCTCGGACCCGAACAGCGCCAACAGCCAGTTCTTCATCTGCTTCGACGACGCCACCTTCCTCGACCGCCAGTACACGGTCTGGGGCCAGGTCATCGAGGGCATGGAGCATGTCGACGCCCTGCCCAAGGGCGAGCCGCCCCGTGCGCCGGGCAAGATCGTCAAGGCGACAGTGCAGTAAACGAAAGGGCCGCCCGGAAGAGCGGCCCTTTTTCATTCGATCTCGACGACCTCGACCCGTGGTCCGTTCAGGACGAGGGCGATCTCGCCGCGCTTGAGCTTCAGCGCGTCCTCGCCGAACAGCTGGCGGCGCCAGCCCTTCAGGGCCTCGACCTCGGCGGTGTCGCTGAGGGCGATCTTCTCAAGGTCGGCGACGTTGGCGATCAGCTTGGCGGCGACCCCGGCATTGTCGCTCTTGGTCTTGAGCAGCACCTTCAGCAGCTCGACCACCGACGGCGGCGCCGGCTGGTTGTGCGAGGGCCGCTCGAGCTTCGGCGCGTGCGCCTCCGGATCGGCCAGCACCCGCTTCAACTCCTCGGTCAACTCCAGCCCCAGCCGCGAGGCGCCGAAGCCCTTGGGCACCGAACGCAGGCGGTTGAACGCCTCCGGATCGGTCGGCCCCTGGGCGGCGATCTCGTCGATGGCCTCGTCCTTGAGAATGCGGCCGCGCGGCTGGTCCCGCTCCTGCGCCGCCCGCTCGCGCCACACCGCCGCAGCCTTGAAGGCAGCAAGGTATTTGGCTGAATACTTCTTGGGCTTCAGACGCTTCCACGCCTTTTCGGGATCGGTGTCGTAAAGCGCCGGGTCGGTCAGATCGGCCATCTCGGCCATCACCCAGTCCAGCCGTCCGTCCTTCTGCAGCCGGTCGCGCAGCTTCGGATACAGGGCCGCCAGATGGGTCACGTCGCCCATGGCGTAGGTCAGCTGGGCGTCGCTCAGCGGCCGGCGCGCCCAGTCGGTGAACCGGCTGCCCTTGTCGACCTCCTGGCGCAGCATCTGCCGGACCAAAGATTCATACGACACCTGGTCGCCGAAGCCGGCGGCCATGGCCGCCACCTGGGTGTCGAACATCGGCTTCGGCATGGCCCCCAGCTTGGCGAAGATCTCCACGTCCTGCCGGGCGGCGTGGAACACCTTGAGGATCGATTCGTCGCGCAGCAGCTCAAGGAAGGGCTCGAGATCCAGGCCCTCGGCCAGCGGATCGATGTTGGCCGCATCCGTCGGCGACGCCGCCTGGATCAGGCACAGCTTCGGCCAGTAGGTCGTCTCCCGCATGAACTCGGTGTCGACGGTGATGAAGGGCTGGTTCGCGAGCCGTGCGCAGAAGTCGCGCAGCGCCTCGGTGGTGGTGATCGGCGTCATTCCGGTGCTATAGCCCCCCGCCATGCGGTTGTGGCAAGAGCCCCCGCAAGAATCCGCCACTGAAATCAGGCCCGCGACCGATGAGCGACACCCCCGAAAGCCTGCGCAACGGCCTGACCTACGCCGACGCCGGCGTGGACATCGACGCCGGCGAGATGCTGGTCGACGCCATCAAGCCGCTGGCGAAATCGACCCGGCGTCCGGGGGCGGAGGCTGCCCTGGGCGGTTTTGGCGCCCTGTTCGACCTCAAGGCGGCCGGCTTCGAGGACCCGCTGATCGTCGCCACCACCGACGGGGTCGGCACCAAGCTGAAGATCGCCATCGAGACCGGCCGGCATGACGGCGTCGGCGTCGACCTCGTGGCCATGTGCGTCAACGATCTGCTGGCCCAGGGCGCCGAGCCGCTTCTGTTCCTCGACTACTATGCCACCGGCAAGCTGGACGTGGACGCGGCGAAGCGGGTGGTGGCCGGCATCGCCGAGGGCTGCCGCCAGGCCGGCTGCGCCCTCGTCGGCGGCGAAACGGCCGAGATGCCGGGCATGTACGGCGGCGGCGACTACGATCTGGCCGGGTTTTCGCTGGGCGCCGTGGAGCGCGGCCATGCCCTGCCGTACCTCGACCGCCAGCAGGCCGGCGACCTGATCATCGGCCTCGGCTCATCCGGCCCGCACTCCAACGGCTATTCGCTGATCCGCAAGGTGGTCGAGAAGTCGGGCCTCGGCTGGAACGCCGACGCCCCGTTCGCCAAGGATCGCACCCTCGCCCAGGCGCTGATGGAGCCGACCCGCATCTATGTGAAGCCGGTGCTGCCGCTGATGAAGGCGGGGCTGGTCAAGGGCGCCGCGCACATCACGGGCGGCGGCCTGATCGAGAACCCGCCGCGCTGCATCGCCGAGGGTCTGGAGGCCAGCTTCGACTGGGACGCCTGGCCCCTGCCCCACGTTTTCCAGTGGCTGGGCGAGGCCGGCGGAATCTCGGACCACGAGCTGCGCCGCACGTTCAACTGCGGCGTCGGCTTCATCCTGATCGTCAGTCCGGAGAACGCCGAGCCGGTGCTGGCGGCCCTGCTCAACGCCGGCGAGACCGCCTTCGTCTGCGGTCAGCTGGTCGAGGCCGCCGCCTCCTCGTCGAGCACGGAATAGCTGACGCGCACGATGGCGGCCCGGCCCGGGTTCTGATGCACCGTCGCGGTGATCCCGCCGCGGGTCCACACCGGCCAGTCCTCCGGCTCGTCTGGCAGAGCGGTGAAGCCGGCCCGCTCCAGCGGTCCCGCCACGGCGGCCCGCGCCTGGGCGAAGCCGCCTGATCGCGCCTGCACCTCGCAGACCCGGCGCAGCGTGCCCTCCTCGACGTTGCCGTCCATCGTCAGGCTGACGAAGTGATGGCCGTTGACGGTCTGGAACTCCCGCTCGCCGCCGCCGGGCCGCGGCCTCAGGCCGGCGAGCGCGATATTGTCCCCGGACGCCTCGCCGCTCTCGGCGAACGGCAGGCAGACGCCGACGATGATGTCGCGCGTGGCCTGGCCTGCGTCCTGCGGGAAGGCGGCCAGGGCCGCCGCCAGGATCAGTGCATGCATCGGAACCTCCCGGCCCCCACTGTTCAGGACGATGGAGACCGGCGCAAGCCGGCCGCATTGACCGCCGTGGCTGGCCCCGGCAAGGTCCGCGCCGTCCAGGCTGTGAGGTGGCTTATGCGTGCGTTGTCGATCGCCCTGACCGGGTTGATGCTGGTGGCCGGCCAAGCCTCGGCCCAGACCCCCGCGTCCGGCGAACACCCCCTTCTCCATCAGCTGGCGGGAGAGGTCCGGCCGGAGCGAATGCGCGCCGACATCGAGGCCCTCGTCGGTTTCGGCACCCGCCACACCCTGTCGGAGACCGAATCGGACACGCGCGGCATTGGCGCCGCCCGGCGCTGGGCCCAGCGGCAGTTCGAGGCGATCGGCCGGGACTGCGGCGGCTGCCTGACGGTCGTCACGCCCTCGGACACCGTCACCGGGCCGCGCGTGCCCACCCCCACCGAGGTCGTCAACGTCGTCGCCATCCAGCGCGGCGCGGGCGACCCGAACCGGGTCATCATCATCTCCGGCCACATCGACTCCCGCGTGACCGACGTGATGAATTTCACCGACGACGCCCCCGGCGCCAATGACGACGCCTCGGGCGTGGCCGCTGTTCTTGAGGCGGCCCGGGTGCTCTCGAAGCATCGCTTCGACGCCACCCTGGTCTACGCCGCCCTGTCCGGCGAGGAACAGGGGTTGCTGGGCGGCAAGATCCTCGCCGACTACGCCCAGGCCCAGGGCTGGCGGGTCGAGGCCAACCTGAACAACGACATCGTCGGCAATTCCGAGGGCCAGAACGGCGTGCGCGACACCACCCGCGTCCGGGTCTTCTCGGAGGGCACCAAGACGGTCGAGACCGAAGCCCAGGAAGAGCGCCGCCGCTACAACGGCGGCGAGGTCGACTCGTCCTCCCGCAATCTGGCGCGCTTCGTCGATGCGCTGGCCGACCGCTACCTGACGAATTTCGACGTCGAGATGATCTACCGCACCGACCGCTACGGCCGCGGCGGGGACCAGGTCGAGATGCTGCGTCACGGCTTCCCCGCCGTGCGCATCAGCGAGGGGGCCGAGCACTATCACCGTCAGCACCAGGATCTTCGCATCGAGAACGGCGTCCGCTACGGCGACACCATCGACGGCGTCGACTTCGACTATCTGGGACAGGTGGCGCGGCTGAACATCGTCGCCATGGCCACGCTGGCCAACGCCCCGGCCACGCCCCTGGGCGTGACCATCGAGGGCGCGGTGCGGCCCGACACCACGGTGAAATGGCAGGCGGTCCCCGGGGCGGCCGGCTACCGCGTCTGGTGGCGCCCCACCACCGCACCGCAGTGGACCCACAGCCGCTGGGCCGGGCCGGCCACGGAACTGGTGCTGCCGGGCGTGGTCATCGACGACTATTTCTTCGGCGTCTCGGCCGTGTCCGAGGACGGTTACGAAAGCCCGGTGGTCTTCCCCGGCCCGGCCGGCTCCTTCGTTTCCGTCGGCGATCCCGCCCCCGCCGCGCGCTGATGCCCAAGGCGCGTTCCGGCCGCGTCCGCGCCGCCGTCCTCATCTCCGGAACCGGCTCGAACATGGCCTCCCTGGTCGACGCCGCCCGGGATCCCGCCTGTCCGTATGAGGTGGCGCTGGTCCTGTCGAACCGCCCCGAGGCCGGCGGCCTCGCCGTGGCGGGAGCGAAAGGCGCGCCGACAGCGGTCGTCGACCATCGGCCCTTCGGCAAGGATCGCGAGGCCCACGAACGCGCCATCGACGAGGCGCTGATCCGGCACGACATCGAGGTCGTCGCCCTCGCCGGCTACATGCGCCTGCTGACGCCTTGGCTGGTGAAACGATGGGAGGGCCGGATGCTCAATATCCATCCCAGCCTGCTGCCGAAATACCCGGGGCTGGACACCCACGCCCGGGCGTTGGCGGCCGGCGACCTTGAGGCCGGATGCACGGTCCACCTGGTCACCGAAGGCGTCGACGAGGGTCCGGTTCTCGCCCAGACGTCGGTTCCCGTCCGGCCGGACGACACTCCCGACAGTCTCGCCCAGCGTGTCCTGACGGCCGAGCACCGACTGTACCCGGCGGCCCTCGCCGACTTCTGCCGCGCGCAGATGAGAAGTTTGTAATCTACGGACTTTCGCCGCGACAGCGCCCCGGCGTTGAGTCAGGTTGCCGCCAGTTTCATCCGGGGGCTTCCATGCTCAAACTTCGCCTTCTGGCCTGCGCGGCCACCGCCGTTCTGTCGCTCGCGGCCACCGCCACTCTCGCCCAGACCACGCCGCCGATCGTGGAGATCCCCTCCACGACCCAGCCGGCGATCGGCGACTTCGGCTTCGACATGACCGGCATGGACACCTCCGTCCTGCCGGGCGCCGACTTCAACCGTTACGCCAACGGGGCCTGGGACCGGAACACGGCGATCCCCGCCGATCGAACCTCCTATGGCGCCTTCCACGTTCTTCACGACCGCTCGCAGGAAAACCTGAAGACGCTCATCGAGGAGAGCGCCGCCAACCCGTCGTCCAGCCCGGACGCCGCCCGCATCGGCGCCTTCTACAACAGCTTCATGGACGAGGCGGCGGTCGAGCGTCTGGGGGCCGACCCGCTGCAGGCCGACCTGGCCGAGGTCCGCGCCGCCGACACCCGCGAGGAGATCGCCCGCCTGATGGGCCGCACACAGAGCGGCTTCGGCTCCTCCATCTTCGGGGTGCAGATCTTCGAGGACCTGCAGGACGCGCGGAAGACGAGCGCCTATGTCGTCCAGGGCGGCCTCGGCATGCCGGACCGCGACTACTACCTCGAGGACAGCTTCGCCGCCCAGAAGACGGCCTACCAGGCCTATGTCGCCAAGGCCCTCGAATTGGCCGGCTGGCCGAGCCACGAACAGGCGGCGGCCGACATCGTCGCCTTCGAGACGCGCCTGGCCGAGCAGCACTGGACGGCGGTGCAGAACCGCCAGATCGACAAGATCTACAATCCGATGACCGTCGCCGAACTGGCCGCGGCCGCACCGGGCTTTGACTGGTCGGCGTGGGCCGACGGCGCGGGCATCGCGCACGTGCCGACCCTGATCGCGGCCAACAACACCGCCTTCCCCGGCATGGCCAGGGTCTTCGCCGAGACGCCGGTGGGGACCCTGCAGTCCTGGCAGGCCTTCCATGTGATCAGCCAGGCCTCGCCCTACCTGTCCTCGGCCTTCGTGAACAACCGCTTCGACTTCTACGGGAAGACCCTCGGCGGCCAGCCCGAGAACCAGCCGCGCTGGAAGCGCGGCGTGACCACCGTCGACGGCTCGCTCGGCGAGGTGCTAGGCCGCGAGTACGTGGCGCGACACTTCCCGGCCGAGTCCAAGGCCCAGATGGAGGAACTGGTCGCCAATCTCCGCGCCGCCATGACCGCCCGCATCCAGAATCTCGAATGGATGAGCCCCGAGACCAAGGAGCAGGCCCTCTACAAGATGAGCCGCTTCGGGGTGAAGATCGGCTATCCTGACGAGTGGCGCGAGTATGACGGCCTCCGGCTCGAGCCGGGCGACCTGTACGGCAACGTCGAGCGGTCCGCGGCCTTCGAATGGGCCTTCAACGTCGACAAGCTGGGCAAGCCGGTCAATCCGCTGGAGTGGGGCATGACCCCGCAGACGGTGAACGCCTACTACAACCCCGTCCGCAACGAGATCGTCTTCCCGGCCGCTATCCTGCAGGCGCCCTTCTTCGATCCGAACGCGGATCCGGCCGTCAACTACGGCGGCATCGGCGCCGTCATCGGCCACGAGATCACCCACGGCTTCGACGACCAGGGCCGCAAGACCGACGGCGACGGCGCCCTGCGCGACTGGTGGACCGCCGAGGACGCCGCCAAGTTCGAGGAGCGCGCCCGCGTGCTGGGGGCCCAGTATTCGGCCCTCTCTCCGCTGGAAGGGGTGAACGTCAACGGCGACCTGACCATGGGCGAGAACATCGCTGACCTCGGCGGCCTGCTGCTGGCGCTCGACGCCTACCGCATGTCGCTGAACGGCCGGCCGGCCCCGGTGATCAACGGCCTGACCGGCGACCAGCGTGTGTTCCTCGGCTGGGCCCAGGTGTGGCGCACGAAGATCCGCGACGAGGCCCTGCGCCAGCAGGTCACCGTCGACCCGCACGCGCCCGGCCAGTACCGCGCCAGCGCGACTGTGCGGAACATTGACGCCTGGTACGAGGCCTTCGGCGTCCAGCCGGGCGACGAACAGTACCTCGCGCCCGAGGCCCGCGCCCGCATCTGGTGACGCGACGCCCCGAACGAAGACCCGGCCCCGGCGAGCGATCGCCGGGGCCTTTTTCGTGCGTCCTGAGGGACGCGGCCCAGGCCAATTTGCCACGGTTGAGTATCTGACTGCCGTGGATGATATGTCAGATACCAACAGGGAGTTCTGAATGATCACCGGCCCGCAGCTTCGCGCCGCCCGCGCGCTCCTCGGCATCGACCAGCGAGAACTCGCGCGCCTGGCCGGCCTGTCGCCGCAAACGGTGCAGCGCATGGAGGCCTGCCCCGGCTCGGTGCGCGCGGTCGTCGACAGCTTGGAGAAGGTGGTCACGGCCCTGGCCGAGGCGGGAGTGGAAATGGTCGCCGAGGGGGCGCCCAGCCAGGGCGTCGGCCGCGGCGTCAGGCTGATCGAACGGAAGGCGACGGGCGGTGGCGCGATCTGACTGGAAACTCTTCCTGCCGAAAACCGTCACGGTTCTGAGGCAGGGGTACGGCTTCGGCGACTTCCGCGCCGACGCCATCGCCGGCCTGACCGTCGCCGTGGTCGCCCTGCCGCTGGCCATGGCCCTGGCCATCGCCTCCGGGGCCTCGCCCGAGGCCGGGCTCGTCACCGCCGTGGTGGCCGGCTTCCTGATCTCGGCGCTCGGGGGGAGCCGCTTCCAGATCGGCGGCCCGACCGGCGCCTTCGTGGTCATCGTCTACGGCGTGATCAGCAAGCACGGCTACGACGGCCTGCTGATGGCCACACTGATGGCCGGCGCCATTCTGGTCGTCGCCGGCCTCGCCCGGGTCGGCAGCCTGATCAAGTACATCCCGGACCCGGTCACCACAGGCTTCACCAGCGGCATCGCGGTCGTCATCCTGGCCAGCCAGATTCCCGACCTTCTGGGCCTGACAGCCGCAGAGATCCCGGCCGAGTTCATCCCGAAGATGCAGGCCCTCTGGGCCGCGCGCGACACGCTGACCCTCCCGGCCATCACCCTGTCCGCCGCCTGCGTAGCTGCCATCCTGCTGATGCGCAGGTATGCCCCGCGCGCGCCCGGCTTCCTCATCGCAACCGTCATCGCCGCCGTCGGCGTGGCCGCCCTCGCCCTGCCGGTCGACACCATCGGCTCGCGCTTCGGCGAGATGAGCGCGCGCCTGCCAGTCCCCGATCTGGCCTTCTGGACCTGGAGCAAGGCGGCCGATGTCCTGCCCAGCGCTCTGGCCATCGCCCTGCTGGCGGGCGTCGAATCCCTGCTGTCCGCCGTCGTGGCCGATCAGATGACGGGCCGCCGGCACCGTTCGAACATGGAGCTGACCGCCCAGGGTGTGGCCAACATCGCCTCGGCGGCGGTCGGCGGCCTGCCCGCGACCGGCGCCATCGCCCGCACCGCAACCAGCATCCGATCAGGGGCCCGCTCGCCCGTGGCGGGCATGCTGCATGCCGTCTTCCTGCTGGTCTTCATGGTGGTGCTGGCGCCGGTGATGGTGTTCGTGCCGATGCCCGCGCTGGCCGCCATCCTGGTGGTGGTGGCGATGAACATGGCCGAGACCCACCGCTTCCGCCTGATCCTGCGCACCTCGCTCGGGGACCGGGCGGTTCTGCTGGTCACCTTCGGTCTGACGGTGCTGGTCGACCTGACCGTGGCGATCGGCGTCGGCATGGCCCTGGCCGCCTTCATCTTCATGCACCGGATGTCCGACCTTGCCACGCTGGAGGGCCGCGCGCCGCTCATCGAGGGCGACCGCCCGGACAATGGTGAAGGCCGCTATGCGCCCAATCAGGGCCTGCCCCCCGACGTTGGCGTGCTGACCTTCCGTGGTCCGCTGTTCTTCGGCAGCGCCGGACTGATCAAGGACGCCCTCGACCGAATCGGGGCGCGCCGGCGCAGCTATGTGCTGAGGCTGGAAGAGGTTCCGATGCTGGACCCGACGGGAGCTTTCGCCTTCGCCGACCTCGTCGCCCGGATGCAGGGCGAGGACGCCGAGGTGTTCGTCGTCGGGGCCAACCACGCGGTGCTGAAGGCGCTGGTGCAGGTGGCGCCGCGCGACCGGCTGAAGCGCGTCCGCTTCGTCAAGTCGTTCGCCACCGCCCGACGGCGGATCGAAGCCGCGCACGCCGGGGCGTGATGCGAAAACGGCCGGCCCCGTGGGGACCGGCCGTCGCTCGTTCCGTCAGGTCCGCGGCGATCAGCCGACGATCTGGTCGTCCGTGAAGAACTGCTCGATCTCGATCTTGGCGTTCTCCAGCGAGTCCGAGCCGTGCACCGAGTTCTCGCCGATCGACAGGGCGAACTGCTTGCGGATGGTGCCTTCGGCGGCCTGTTCCGGGTTGGTGGCGCCCATGACTTCGCGGTAGCGGGCCACGGCGTTGTCGCC
>JAEYUE010000052.1 GCA_023433655.1 Pseudomonadota bacterium
CCCGACCACCTGCGCCGTCATCCTCGAGCCCGTGCAGGGCGAGGGCGGGTGCCGCGCCACGCCCGACGAGGACCTGCGCTGGATGCGCCAGATGGCCGACGAGACCGGCGTGCTGATCATCTTCGACGAGGTTCAGTGCGGTATGGGCCGGACCGGCAAGCTGTGGGCCCACGAATGGGCCGGCATGACCCCCGACATCATGGCCGTGGCCAAGGCGCTGGGCGGCGGCTTCCCCATCGGCGCCTGCCTGGCCACCGCCGAGGCGGCCAAGGGCATGACCGTCGGCGTGCACGGCTCGACCTTCGGCGGCAACCCGCTGGCCATGGCCGTCGGCCAGGCCGCCTTCGCCGAGATCTCGAAGCCCGAGACCCTGGCCAATGTCAACGAGATCGCCGGCTATCTGAAGCAACAGCTGCACGGCCTGAAAGAGCGCTTCCCGGACGTCATCGTCGACGTGCGCGGCAAGGGCCTGCTGGTCGGCGTCAAACTGGTCCCCAACAACCGCGAATTCATGGGCTGGGCCCGCGACGAGGCCCGCCTGCTGGTCGCCGGCGGCGGCGACAACTGCGTCCGCATCCTGCCGGCCCTCAACCTCACCCTCGACGAGGCCCGCGAGGCCATCCAACGCTTCGAGAAGACCTGCGAATTCGCGCGCGGCAAGCTGGCGGGCTGAACCGACAGATAGGTTCATCACAAAGAGCACAGAGGATGCACAAAGGGCACGGAGGGCACGGAGACACCCAGTCCGTCAGTCCCGATCTGAACAGGATTGGCAAGGCTGTGCTTGACGCCGCGTTTGCGGTGCACAGCGAGCTGGGCCCGGGTCTCCTGGAGTCGGTCTACGAACACTGTCTGGATGAAGAACTTCGTGCGGTTGGACTGTCCGTCGAGCGACAGGTCCCCATACCGGTCAGCTATCGTACGTCTCGCCTCGATGTGGGCTTTCGTCTCGACCTGCTTGTTGAGCGATCGGTTGTTGTGGAAATCAAATCGATCGACGCCTTGGCGTCGATCCATGTGGCCCAGGTTCTCACCTATCTCAGGTTCTCAAACACACGGCTCGGCTACCTGATCAACTTCAATACCCGCCACCTGAAAGACGGCCTCCGAAGACTCGTCCTTTAACTCGATCTCGGGATCGCACCGGCCCCGTCGTGTCCTTTGTGATTCCTTTGTGCTCTTTGTGATGAACCCCCTTTCCGTCCAGTCCCGCGGCCCTCCCATGACTCGCCACTTCCTCGACATCCACCGACTTGAGGCGGCCGAGCTGCGCGCCATCCTTGACGACGCTCATGCCCGCAAACGCGCCCGCAAGGGCTGGCCCCAGGGCCGCGCCGACGCCGACGCGCCGGCGAAGGACCGGGTGCTGGCGATGATCTTCGAGAAGAACTCGACCCGCACCCGCTTCAGCTTCGACGCCGCCATCCGCCAGCTCGGCGGAAGCTCGATCATCGCCAACGCCGGCGACATGCAGCTGGGCCGCGGCGAGCCGGTCGAGGACACCGCCCGGGTGCTGTCGCGGATGGTCGACGCGGTGATGATCCGCGCCAACGACCACGAGGACGTCGAGCGCTTCGCCCGCGTCTCGACCGTGCCGGTGATCAACGGCCTGACCGACCGGTCGCACCCCTGCCAGATCCTCGCCGACCTGCTCACCATCGAGGAGCATCGCGGTCCCGTCGCCGGCAAGACCATCGCCTGGGTGGGCGACGGCAACAATGTCTGCCACAGCTTCATCCATGCGGCGCCGAAGCTGGGCTTCCACCTGACCGTGGCCTGCCCGGCCGATTACCATCCGAACCTGCACGACCTGGCGAAGGGCGGGAACCACGTCACCCTCACCGGCGACCCGCGCGAGGCCGTGGCCGGCGCCGACGTCGTCGTCACCGACACCTGGGTGTCGATGGGGGATCAGGACTACGAGGCGCGGCTCGAAGCCTTCGAGGGCTACGGCGTCGACGACGCCCTGATGGAGGCCGCCGCCCCCGACGCCGTCTTCCTGCACTGCCTCCCCGCGCACCGCGGCGAAGAGGTGACCGACGCCGTCATCGACGGCCCCCGCTCCCTCGTCTGGGACGAGGCCGAGAATCGCATCCACGCCCAGAAAGCGGTGCTGGCGTGGTGCTTCAGTTCAGATTGACGTCGGCCACCCCGCCCTCGTCCGGTATCGACTTGGTCAGGTTCGCCTTCAGGATCTCGTAGCCGAAACCCAGGGGTCCCTTGTCCGACACCCACACCCGGCCGTGGTCGGGGTCGAAGCGGAGCAGGGTCAGGTGCGGATCCTCCTTGCCCTCCGGGTACCAGGCGGCGACCACCGGGTTCCAGTAGCGGTCGATCCGCTCGCGGTCGTGCACCTGGGTCAGCTGGCCGGAGATGCAGGCCCAGACCTTCTGGTCCTTCGACATGTAGTGGAACATGGCGCTCTGCCCGCCGGCCATGCCGGCGTCCCGCGCCAGATCGGTCTCGTCGCGGGTGAAGAACCAGATCATCCCGGTCTCTTCCTCGCGGAAGGCTGTCATCGGCTGGGCGTGGTAGCCGGGCTGGTCCAGCCCCAGCATGCCGGTGTTGGAGGACTTCAGGCTGTCCCAGAAGGCCTCCTCGGCCTCGGCGGCGGTCAGGGTCTTGTCGGCCATCTCGTATCTCCTGGTCTTGGGGAAGGTCGATCAGGAAAGGCAGGCCGCCCCGACCGGTTCCCTACACGGGGGACCTTTGCGGCAGGCCGAGCAGGGCCGCGAGATGGACCAGCAGCACGAAGGCGGCGACGGCCGAGGTGACCATGATTAGCCGCCAGGGAACCATACGCACGCCCAGATGCGGCTGCGACGGCCGCGCCCCGCGCCAGCCGGCGAACACGGTCAGGGCGAGGACGGCGGCGAGCAGGGCGAGGGTGGCGGTCAGGGACATCGCCGCCAAGTGGCCCGCCCCCGGTCCTTCGGCAAGCCCCGCAGACCTTTCCGGTCCGTTAATCTTCACGACCCGTTAACCGGCGCGGCGCGAGACTCGGCGCCGGTGTTCGGGCTTTCCACAGGAAGATGGGTCAGCCCCTACATCTTGGGGTTAACCGCGCGTTTACACCCCTGATCTGGATGGGTAGCGTTTGCGTCAAAGGTCGGGAGGCGAATCAGTGAGCGCAGCCGCGCCGTGGAGCGTAAAGGGGATCGAACCCCGGGCGCGCGAGATCGCCAAGGACCTCGCCCGCCGCTCCGGCATGACGCTGGGCGAGTGGCTGAACACCATGATCATGGAGGACGGCGACGACGAGGGCGTCGTTCCCCTGTCCCGTCGTCCCCACGCCGCTGACAGCTACGAGCGCCGCACCCGCAGCCGCCGCGTCGAGGACGCCTACGGCCCGGGCGAGGAGCCGTGGCAGCGACTCAGCGCCTCCATCGACGCCATCGCCAGCCGGCTCGAGGCCGCCGAGCGTCGCTCCACTGTCGCCATCCAGGGCGTCGACCAGGCCGTCTCCGGCCTCGTCCGCCGCCTCGACAACCAGGACGAGGCGGGCCGATCCTACGGCCGGCGCATCGACGACATCGCCGAGGAGCTGCGCGAGGGCCATCGCCGTCTGCGCAAGTTCGAAAACGAGGTCGGCCCGAAGACGGCCGAGACCTTCGGCAAGGTCGAGACCACCCTCGGCGCCCTGGCCGGCCGGCTCTACGACATCGAGGAGCGTCAGCGCGCCGGCGTCAACGAACTGCGCCAGCGCATGGACGCGGTCGAGAAGATCGCCGGTCCCGGCGTCGGCGCCGAGCTGCTGGCCCAGGTCGGCCAGCGCCTCGACCAGGCCCAGGGCCGCACTACCGAGGCCCTGCGCGGCCTCGAACGCTCGTTCGCCGATCTCGACCGCCGCCTGCGCGCCGCCGAGGCCCGCGTCGAGCCCGAAGGCGCCCGCGAGGCGGCCCGCTTCGAGAAGCTGGCCGAAACCCTCAGCCGCCAGGTCGATGCCAACCGCGCCGAGATGATGCGCCGCATGGACACGGCCGAGACCGAAGGCCGCATGGACCGCATCGAGCGCGCCGTCCTCGCCATCGGCGAGCAGGTCAAGGCGTCTGAGGAACGCTCCGCCCGGGCCGTCGAGGCCATGGGCCGCGAGGTCCTGCGCATCGCCCAGAACCTCAACGGCCGCGTCGGCAAGATCGAGGCCGACGGCCCTGCCCGTCTCGAGAAACTGGGCGAGACCCTGACCCGCAAGGTCGAAACCGACATGGGCCGCTTCGCCCAGGGCCTGGAGCAGCGTCTCGTCGCCGCCGACGACCGCCACGCCATGGCGCTCGAAAAGCTGGGCGGCGAGATCACCCGCATCTCCGACCGCCTCAGCGAGCGCATCGCCCAGTCGGAACGCCGCTCGCAGCAGGCCCTCGAGGACATCGGCCGCCGCCTCGTCGACAGTTCCAGCCGCATCGAGCAACGCTACGACCGCGCCTCCGGCGAACTGGCCGAGCGGATGCGCCTGTCCGAGGAACGCACCGCCGCCCTCATCGCCGAGGCCCGCGAAAACATCGGCCGTCGGGCCGAGCCCGCCGCACCCGCCGAGGCCGCCCGCCCCGACTGGCGCGCCGCCGCCTTCCCCGACGCCGCCTTCCCGGACGCGGCCTTCCCCGCCGCGACCTTCGACAACGGCTTCGACGATCCGGACTTCGCCGAACAGCAGGCCTGGTCCGCGGACCTCGCCCCGCCGGAGCCCGCGCCGGCCCCGCGCGGCGAGACCCTGACCGCCGACACTGTCTTCGACGCGGTGATGCGCGGCCCGGCCCCCGAGGCTGCGGCCCCGTTCGGCGCCCGTACGCCCGAGCCTTCGCTCGCCGAGGAGGTCGGCCCGGCGCCGCAGACGCCCGTGTTCGCGGCGCCTTCGCCCGTCCAGCCCGCGCCAGCCCAGCCCGCCTTCGGCCAGGGC